>NZ_JBJGED010000065.1:0-538 GCF_045062745.1 Paenibacillus sp. HJGM_3 | reverse complement strand
TTTACCGAATGGATATATGAACGTGTTTTCTTCCGTTCCATCCGTCACGGTGAAGATATATTCGGTTGCTGTTTCGACTGCCGTTGTAGTTAGCATGGTTTCCTCCTTAAAGTATCGTTGAGTAGCCCAGGGAATAGGTATAACTGGTTGCATCCCCATGTGACACAGTGACTGCCCATGTACGAGGCAATACAGATGCCGTATTTTGTACTGTGGCCCCCGATCCAGTCAATGCCGTTGCGGTAGCCCCTGGGTACAATACGAAAGAATACGTCCCTATTGCTGTAATCGGCGTTACGCTCGCATTGATCAACGTCACCGCACCAGATACTGGATCCACACTAGCAAACCGTATCGCTAGACCTCCAGTTCCGCTTGCTGCAGTGATGTTTAAATGAACAATAACCCCTCGAGCATTCTGATTCGTTTGGTTAGCTGTTGTAACGCTAGCAGTCCTCGCCGCACTCGCTAGAAGCGTACCCTGTGTGTTGTTGCGCCAGCGGTCGAAAGTTGCTCCATTGTACCCCATACCGGGGAC
>NZ_JBJGED010000064.1:0-926 GCF_045062745.1 Paenibacillus sp. HJGM_3 | reverse complement strand
CCGCACAAGCAGTGGAGTATGTGGTTTAATTCGAAGCAACGCGAAGAACCTTACCAGGTCTTGACATCCCCCTGAATATCCTAGAGATAGGGTAGGCCTTTCGGGGACAGGGGAGACAGGTGGTGCATGGTTGTCGTCAGCTCGTGTCGTGAGATGTTGGGTTAAGTCCCGCAACGAGCGCAACCCTTGATCTTAGTTGCCAGCACCTCGGGTGGGCACTCTAGGATGACTGCCGGTGACAAACCGGAGGAAGGCGGGGATGACGTCAAATCATCATGCCCCTTATGACCTGGGCTACACACGTACTACAATGGCCGGTACAACGGGCTGCGAAGCCGCGAGGCGGAGCCAATCCCAGAAAGCCGGTCTCAGTTCGGATTGCAGGCTGCAACTCGCCTGCATGAAGTCGGAATTGCTAGTAATCGCGGATCAGCATGCCGCGGTGAATACGTTCCCGGGTCTTGTACACACCGCCCGTCACACCACGAGAGTTTACAACACCCGAAGTCGGTGGGGTAACCCGCAAGGGAGCCAGCCGCCGAAGGTGGGGTAGATGATTGGGGTGAAGTCGTAACAAGGTAGCCGTATCGGAAGGTGCGGCTGGATCACCTCCTTTCTATGGAGTACTTCCGGTCCTGTGGGGACCGGGTACAAAACATCGTCGTTTCATTTGTTCAGTTTTGATGGAATTTTTTAATTTCATCTTTTCGGGGCCATAGCTCAGCTGGGAGAGCGCCTGCCTTGCAAGCAGGAGGTCAGGAGTTCGATCCTCCTTGGCTCCACCAAAAACGATCTTACCTTCCAGAAAATACGGTGTTGCACCGTGTAGACGGATGTGCTAAGATAGCTCTTGCCGCCAAAACGGCACAGCAACTTTGTTCCTTGAAAACTGGATAGCGAAACGATAACGAGAACTAGAGCAATCT
>NZ_JBJGED010000062.1:0-1056 GCF_045062745.1 Paenibacillus sp. HJGM_3 | reverse complement strand
GGAAATGCCCTCGATAGGCTAGCTGAAGGGAAGCAATAATCGGTCGGTTTTGCTTGAGGAGGGTGGAGATGAAGCTCCGGATCGAAGCGAATACGTCCGCACCCAACGTCGTACGGAAAGTCCCGGAGATTTTTTCTTTAACTTTGACCATGCGAATATCACGTTCCGCTTGATTGTTGTCAAAGGGAACGCGGGTATCGTAAAGAAAGCGAAGAATATCCCGCTTATACAAGCGGAGTCGTTCGCCAAGATTGGCCGCAGTGCTTTTGATTTTCCTTCCCCGGGGTCCCGTCTTCTCTCGGACGACATCGAGGCTCCATTCGGCTTCTCCCTCACGAAGGATGCGATCATAGCGTTGCTCGATTTCTTCAATGGCAGCCCGAGCCAGTGGCTTCCGACTTCGACGTGCGGCACTGGCCTGTTTCCAGGCGGATTGCAGCAACTCTTTCATACGGGAAGACCACTCATGATGATCATGCTCGGCAATTCCCTGGCATTCGCGAAGAAGATGGGCATTACACAGTGCGTGTTGAAAGCGATACTTGTCCTTGAAGTAAATGTGGTAAAAGTCGTGGACCAGAATGCCCGTATACCGGGGTAAGACGTTCATGGCCTCAATCGCCGGAGTGCCTCGGGTGCAATGGACCGCGAGTAAGGTCCAATTTGCACTCGAGACGGTATGAACCCAATGCTTCTTTCCTTGTACCCGAGTGCCGGTTTCATCGGCATGGACGACGGGACTTGCGAGCAACTGCTCCTGGATGATTTGATTGACGGGAACCAAGGCCTGCTTCAGGTTGCGGATCGAGGTCAGCAACGTCCCGTCGCTGGGTCGGTAGCCCGTCAAATCCTCGAACATTTGTCCGATCCGGTCAAGTGGTAACAGGTGGTAACCATGCAAATAGGCGGTCCATGCCGTAACCCCGTCGCCATACTGAGCCGGCGCGTGAATCCCCTCGGGGAACTCGGCTTGCTGAGCGGTTTGACAGAAGGGACAGCACTTTTTCTCCGCGCGATGCTCCGTGACCAGCATGCGCGGTGCAGGCAGATCGAACA
>NZ_JBJGED010000060.1:0-1782 GCF_045062745.1 Paenibacillus sp. HJGM_3 | reverse complement strand
TTGAACCTTCCTGTTAGGGCTAAGAAATAGCCTTTGCCAAAAAAGGAGCGCCTCGGTATGATGGGTTTGTCCACGGGTTCGAAACCCAACACCATCAAGGAGGCGCTCTTATTATGAAGTTTAAACAATCAGACGGACTAAATCAACGGATAGAAAGAATTACTACAACACACTTGGTAGTAGGCATCGACATGGCCAAGGAAACACATGTTGCCCAAGCTACGAATTTCCGAGGAATTGTTCTCTCAGCACGACATCTGGCGTTTTCTAATAGCAAGGATGGGTTCGAAAAATTAAGGAGATGGATAGACGAGCTGCAACAGAAACAACATTTAAACAACATCATAATCGGTATGGAACCAACCGGGCACTATTGGTTTAATCTAGCTAATTGGTTGCTTGAACAAAGGTTTAGTGTTGTTCTAGTGAACCCCATCACGACTAAACGGAATAAGGAAAACCGAGATAATAGCCCATCCAAAAGTGATCCGAAAGATGCTCTTGTGATCGCAGATGTTGTCAGTCGAGGATACTACTCGGAGTACACCAAGCAGGCGCATTTCTTCCAGAGATTGCGGACTATAATGAGTGATCGAGAGTTTTGGGTGTCAAATTGTACCCGGCTTAAGAATAGAATCTCTCGCTGGTTAGATATCCGATTTCCTGAATATTCTTCGGTGTTTTCGGATTGGACCTGTAAGCGATCCATGGCGTCGCTGTACGAATTTCCCGTCCCTGTGGACCTACAAGGCATGACAGCAGCAGAAGTCATTAATGGTTGGAGAAAACACATGAAACGGGCAGGTGGAACTTCAGGGCTAGAGAAGGCTGGGCAACTTATCTTTTACGGAGCTAGAAGTATTGGGGAAACATCCGCTGTTCACGAAGCTAAACAGGACCTCCGCAGGTTGTTAGATGAGTATTGTCGAATCGTTGAGATCCTGGAGAAGATCGAACAAGACGTCTTAACGCTGCTACAGCAGATCCCCGCTGCGCAACAACTTCGTTCTATTCATGGTCTTGGGCCTATATTTGTCGCGGCAATTCTATCCGGTGCAGGTGATTTAACTTTGTATTCGCATGGCCGGCAGCTACTGAGGAGAGCCGGTCTCAACCTGGCTGAAAGTATGTCGGGAAAACGAAAAGGGCAGGTTGTGCTTTCAAAGCGAGGGGATGCCTCATTACGAAAATATATGTATTTGGCGACCCTAAATTTGATTGGCAGCAATCCTGTGTTTCGGAAATGGCATGAGTATAACGTACAAGTAAGACATATGAAGAAGTACCGCTCGGTGTTTAAGTTGATTGGGAAGTTAGCACGGATTATTGTTGGTATAGTTCAACGGGGAGAATCTTTTTCCCCAGAAAAAGCCGTATTTCAAGACAGAGCAGCTTAAGAAAGATACGTATTACGTAGATTGGCCCATTCGCAGGATTACAAAGAAAGCACGGAGTACCGATTTCCCGTTACTTAAGGGCGCTGACCCGTACGTTGAACTTGATCGGCCTCCACCCCTTGGCAAGGTGTTACGAAGGAAGGTAAGGGCTTAGACCCGTTGAGACTTGGGAGGGTAAACCTCTGAGGGCGTTGTGGAGAATGTGTGCAGCAAATGGAATTATGAGGAAATTTAGGTCTCATCCTCTATTTCTGCATGCCTTCATGGCTGTCAGAGGTTCTGCCAACCCAAATAAACCTTTGTATTCCGTTTTTCAAGAGGGCGTAATCCTGCGAATGAGCGAGCATACGTGAGAAAATTCCTTAATACCGAGGGAAGTAATGGG
>NZ_JBJGED010000059.1:0-4512 GCF_045062745.1 Paenibacillus sp. HJGM_3 | reverse complement strand
GCTCCCACCGAGCCTTCCGCCAAGTGATTGGTGCCCACGGCTCCATCCGCCAATTGGGCGGCTCCCACCGAGCCTTCGGCTAAATGGTTGGCGCTCACGGCACCATCCGCCAATTGGGCGGCTCCCACCGAGCCTTCCGCCAAGTGATTGGTGCCCACGGCTCCATCCGCCAATTGGGTGGCTCCCACCGAGCCTTCGGCCAAGTGGTTCGCACTTACAGCACCGTCCGCCAATTGGGCGGCTCCCACCGCTCCTTCCGCCAAGTGATTGGCGCTCACGGCTCCATCCGCCAACTGGGCTGCGCCTACTGAGCCGGCTGCCAGGTGGCGGGTGCTTACGGCACCCTCAGCCAATTGATCCGCCCCTACGGAGCCAGCACTTAGATGGCTTGAGGTCACGGCGCCTTCGGCCAACTGTGCGGAACCGACCGACTCGTCGGCGAGTTGGGCCGATTGTACGGAGCCCGCTCTCAGGTGACGAGTACCGACGGACCCTTCCGCCAGTTCCGAGGAACCGATGGACCCCTCCGCCACATGCGGGGACCCGATGGACTCTACCGCGAGCTGCACGGATCGAATGACATCCGCACTTAAGTGTCTCAGGTCGACAGTCCCTTCGGCCAACTGTGACGAGCCGACCGATCCCGCGCTCAGGTGGCTGGCGGTCACGGCACCCTCAGCCAGCTGTTGTGAGCCCACGGAGCCGGCAGCCAGCTGGGCGGATTGTACGGAGCCCGCACTCAAGTGGCGCGCCTCGATGGCGCCTTCCGCCAACTGCGAGGAACCGACCGATCCCGCGCTCAGGTGGCTCGCGTTCACGGCACCCTCCGCCAGCTGTTGCGGGCCTACAGAGCCGGCAGCCAGCTGGGCGGATTGGACGGAGCCCGCACTCAAGTGGCGTGCCTCAATGGCGCCTTCCGCCAACTGCGAGGAACCGACCGATCCCGCGCTAAGGTGGCTCGCGTTCACGGAGCCCTCCGCCAGCTGTTGCGGGCCTACAGAGCCGGCAGCCAGCTGGGCGGATTGAATGGAGCCCGCACTCAAGTGGCGCGCCTCGATGGCGCCTTCCGCCAACTGTGCGGAACCGACCGATCCGGCGCTCAGGTGGCTCGCATTCACGGAGCCCTCCGCCAGCTCGGAAGAGCCGATCGACCCCGGGCAAATCTCCGCTTCCTGCGGGCCGTGCTCCGCCAATACGGTGATTAAGGCCATCTTCAGGTGATGCGGCTGGATGGCGCCCGGCTGGATATGCTCGCTGCCGATGGAGCCGGGAGCCAGCTTTTCACCCGTAATCGAGACCGGCGCCAGCTTCTCGGCCGTTACGGCCTCGTCCTGCAGCATCGCCGTCGCCACGCTGTTCTCCTGCAGATGCTCCTCGCCGATCGCCTGGTCGGAAATGTGCCGCGATTCGATCGTCTCGTTCATCAGGTGGTCACCGGTAATCGTATGCAACGCCAGCTTCTCGCCCGTCACCGCGGCATCGGCCAGATGCTCCGATGCTACGGAGCCCGCTTTGAGGTGGGACCCGCTAACCGCGCCTGCAGCCAGATGGTCCGTATGCACAAGACCGGCATCCAGATGGTGAGACTTGATGACCCCGGCTTGCAGATGATAGCCGTGCACCGACTCGGGCAGGAGATGTTCCGCGCCTACGCTTTCGGCTGCCAGCTTAACTCGGGTCACTCCGCCGTCCGCCAATTTCTCGACCGTCACAGACGCGTTCTGCAGCTGCGCCGTTCCGACCGAGTCCGGGTTCAAGTGGCGCCCGCTCACCGAGCCTTCAGCCAGCTTCAGTTCCGTCACCGCACCGTCGGCCAGCTTTTCGCCCGTTACGGTCGAATCCAGCAGCTGCGCCGTTCCCACGGAATCCGGGTTCAAATGCCAACCGCTCACCGAACCTTCAGCCAGCTTCGATCCCGTCACCGCACCGTCGGCCAGCTTTTCGCCCGTTACGGCGAAGTTCAGAAGCTGCGCCGTTCCGATCGAATCCGGGTTCAAGTGCCAACCGCTTACCGAGCCTTCAGCCAGCTTCGTTCCCGTCACCGCACCGTCGGCCAGCTTTTCGCCCGTTACGGCCGAATCCAACAGCTGCGCCGTTCCCACGGAATCCGGGTTCAAGTGCCGACCGCTCACCGAGCCTTCGGCCAGCTTCGTTCCCGTCACCGCACCGTCGGCCAGCTTTTCGCCCGTTACGGCCAAGTCCAGAAGCTGAGCCGTTCCGACCGAATCCGGGTTCAAGTGGCGCCCGCTCACCGAGCCGTCCGCCAGATGCTCTTCGTGTACGCTCTGCCCGGCCAAGTGATTCGCCTTCACAGCTCCAGCGGCCAAATTCACGCCGGTCACGGCTCCCGTTTTCAGCGAATCGGTCCCGATAGACTCCGGTGCAAGCTTTGCCCCTGTCACGCTGCCGTCCGCCAAATGTTCCGCATTCAGGATGCCTTCTTCCAGGTGGTACCCTTTGATCAGCCCCGATTGCAAATGGTAACCATAGATCGCTTCCGGACACAGATGTTCGGCTCCCACACTTTCGTACGCCAGCTTAGGTCCGGTCACCGCGCCGTCCGCCAGCTTCCGCTCGGTGACGGCTGAGTCCAGAAGTTGGTCCGTTCCGACCGTTTCCGGATTCAAATGGTGCCGGCTTACCGAGCCCTCTGCCAGCTTCTCCCCGGTTACGGCCCCGTCCGCCAGCTTTTCTCCCGTGATCGCCAAGTCCCGAAGCTGCGCCGTTCCGACCGAATCCGGGTTCAGATGGCGCCCGCTTACCGAGCCGTCCGCCAGCTTCTCCCCGGTCACCGCACCTTCCGCCAGTTTGCCCTCCGTAACCGCCGCGTCCAGGAGCTGGGCCGTTCCGACCGAGTCCGGGTTCAGGTGGCGCCCGCTCACCGAGCCGTCCGCCAGCTTCTCCCCGGTCACCGCACCTTCCGCCAGCTTTCCTTCCGTAACCGCCGCGTCCAGCAGCTCCGCCGTTCCGACCGAATCCGGGTTCAGGTGGCGTCCGCTCACCGAGCCGTCCGCCAGCTTCTCAGCCGTCACCCCGCCGTCCGCCAGCTTTTCCCCCGTAACCGCCGCGTTCAGCAGGTGGGCCGTTCCGACCGTTTCCGGGGTCAAGTGGCGCCAGCTCACCGAGCCGTCTCCCAGCTTCGTCCCGCTCACCGCGCCGTCCGCCAGCTTCTCTACCGTAATCGCCAAGTCCTGGAGCTGCGCCGTTCCGACGGATTCCGGATTCAAGTGGCGATTGCTTACGGAACCTTCCGCCAGATGCTCCTCCCGGATCGCTTGCTCGGTCAAGTGCTTCGAGAGCACGGCTCCCTCCGCCAGCTTCGAGCTGGTCACGGCGTCCGGTTTCAGCGCATCGGTCGCGATGGATTCCGGCTGCAGCTTTGCCCCCGCCACGCTGCCGTCCGCCAAGTGGCTCGAATTCAGGATGCCTTCTTCCAGGTGGTACCCTTTGATCAGCCCGGGCTGCAGATGGTAGCCGTAGATCGATTCCGGGCGCAGATGTTCGGCCCCTACGCTTTCGAACGCGATCTTCGGTCCGGTTATCGCGCCATCGGCCAGCTTGCTCTCCGTTACCGCCGAATCCTGCAGCTCGATGGGCCCGATAATCCCCTGGCGCAGATGCCATTGCCCGATCGATCCGGAAGCGAGATGGTGCGGGAGGACGCTCCCTTCGGCCAGCAAATCCGAGTGGATGGCGCCTTCCGCCAGCTTGGAGCTCGTGATCGCCCGGTCCTCGAGCTGATCGGTGCCGATGATGCCGGGCTGCAGCTTCTCCCTCAGAATGGCGCCCCCCGAGATGTGCTCGGCGGTGAAGATGTTCGGCTCCAGGTGGTAGCCCTTGATCGTCCCGGACTTGATATGGTACCCCTGTACGGATTCATGCCGCAAGTGCTTGCTCGAGATCGATTCGGAGGCGATCTTGTCGCCCGTCACCGCCCCGTACGCGAGCTGCTCCCCCGTCACCGCTTGCGGACGCAGCTTCTCCGTCGTCACGGCGCCGTTCGCGAGGTGGCCGGTTCCCACGGCGCCCTCCGCGACATGCTCGGCGTGTACCGCTTCCGTGGAGAGGTGACCCGCCGCGACCGATCCGGCGGCGAGCGCCGCCCCGCCCACGCTGCCGTCGGCGAGATGCTCCGCCGCTACGACCCCGGGGGCGAGCGTATCGCCGCGCACACTGCCGGCGGCGAGATGCCCCGCCGACACCGCGCTCGCGGCGAGATGCTCGCCGTGCACCGCTCCCGCGGCGAGATGCTCGCCGCGCACCGATTCGGCGGCGAGATGCTCCGCCGACACCGCTCCCGCGGCGAGGTGCTCGCCGCGCACCGATTCGGCGGCGAGGTGACCCGCCGACACCGCTCCCGCGGCGAGGTGCTCGCCGCGCACCGATTCGGCGGCGAGATGCTCCGCCGACACCGCTTCCGCGGCGAGATGCTCGGCGCGCACCGATTCGGCGGCGAGGTGACCCGCCGACACCGCTCCCGCGGCGAGGTGCTCGCCGCGCACCGATTCGGCG
>NZ_JBJGED010000058.1:0-11830 GCF_045062745.1 Paenibacillus sp. HJGM_3 | reverse complement strand
CCCATCGCTCCATGGTTTGGTTAGGAATTATTAACCAATATTATGGAGTTTGAAAAGGGAACCTAAGTAGTAACGGCTAACCTTACAATTAACAAAGTCGACTTTGCTATTAACCGAAGATAGCCTTACTATTGCGCAGATTCGCCCGAAAATTCACGGTAATAGTCAACTTGACCTGCTTATTTGTAAACTTCTCCTAACAATGTGGATCGGGACAAGGCGGAACCGCGGGTTTGGATTCCCATTTTCCTTGAAGGATGTCTTATAATGGAGGAAGAAGAGTTAAGCGGGAGGTTGGACGATGACTGCGGAGTGGGCTGATCTGGAAGGGCGGAATGCGACAAACGGGTTGAAGCTGCTGGCTTTCGATTTGGACGGAACGCTTCTCAATCAGCGGGGGCATCTGTCGCTGGAGAACCGGAGGGCGCTGGACGAGGCACGGCGAAGCGGACTGGAGATCACGCTAGTGACCGGCCGTCATATTTCGAAGGTGCTGCCGTTCGCCCGGGAGCTTCAACTGATCGCCCCGATCGTCACCTCGAACGGCTGCGAGGTATGGCTGCCGGAGGGGGAACTGCTGCACCGCTCCTCGCTGCCACAACCGGAGCGCGAGTGGCTGCACCGGTTCGCGCTGGAGCATGAGCTCGGCTACCGGGCGTATTGCGTGGAAGGGGTGTACGATTGGTTGCCCGGCGGAGAGCTGGCGGAGAGCGGCCATTCGGGCTTCGAATGGCTGAAGGTGCTGCTCGAGGACGCGGCCGGCAAGTCGGCTGCGGACGCGGGCGCTCTTGAGAGAGGCCGAACGGCGCGCTGTTTGCGCGGGCCGTTCGACCGATTGGCGGCGGACCCGCGCTTCGCGCTGGCCGCCTATAGCCGCGATCCGGCGCGCATCGACCGGATCGACGTGCATCCGGCCGGCGTGGACAAAGCCGCCGGCCTGTCGGCCGTGTGCCGCCGCTTGGGCGTCACGGCTGCAGAGGTCGCCGCCTTCGGCGACGACACGAACGACATCGCCATGCTGCGCTGGGCCGGGCTCGGCGTGGCGATGGAGCAGGCGCCGCCGGCGGTGCTCGAGGCGGCGGACCACGTCGCGCCGCACCACAATCGCGACGGCGTCGCGGCGTTCATCCGCGGCTTGCTCGCCGCGAAGTGAGTAAGCTCGCCCGGCCTGCTATTTCGATCCGCACCTGCCACTTATCATTATAAGCCGGAAAAATCGTGTTACGGGTCGGTATGCGGGGCAGTTGGCGAAAATAAGCCAGAAAATCGTGTTACGGGTCGGTAAGCGGGCGTTTGGCGGGAACAAGCCGGAAATCGTGTTACGGGTCGGTCAGAGGGGCGATTGGCGAAAATAAGCCGGAAAAATCGTGTTACAGGTCGGTCAGCGTAAATTTGTTCAAGGTTGCCATTTGGGCTCATTATTGCAGCAAGGGCCGAAAACCGGCCCAATGTTACATCATCGCGCAACATTTCCGCTCAATCCACGATCGCCTGCACTTCAATCTCAACGAGCAGCGCCGGATCGATGAGCGCCTTCACTTCCACCATCGTAGCGACCGGCCTCACATCCGCGAAGAACTCCCCGTGCGCTTTTCCGATCGCCTCCCATTGAGAGATGTCGGTCACAAACATGCGCGTCCGCACGACATCGTTCATTGAAGCCCCCAATTCGCCTAAGGCCCCTTCAATCAGCTGCAACACATATCGGGTCTGCGCATACGCATCCCCCGGAAACACCGGCTGGCCGTCCTTCATCGCCGTAGTCCCGGCGACCTCGACGATCGCCCCCACTCGGATAGCCCGGCAATAGCCGACGACCGGCTCCCAGGGCGAGCCGGTCGAAACGCGCGTTCGTTCGCTCATAGATGCATCCTCCTCCTCCTCACCAGCTTACAACACCAAGGAGGAATTTCCAAGCGCGCCGCGACTTCCGGACTTTTTTCCAGCCATCCTTCGAATCCCACAGGACGACCGTGCGGCCGACCCAACACCGGACATACACCGAGCGCACCCGGATCGGGCCCACGAGCCCCGGCTCCTCGACCTCCGTCCCGTCCTCCAGCTCCGTCTCGGTCCGGATCCACCAGCGGTTGCCAATCCCGGCCTCGATATATTTCACTCGGAAGGGGGCTGCTCGGCCAAGGCCGCCTTCTCCAGCACGCCCAGCACGAACGCCGTCTTCGCCTGCGTATAGCCGGCCCGATGATGCCGGAACTGCTCCGCATTGCGCCGCTTGAGCGCTTCGTAGGCCAGTCGGTCTTCCCGGTGCACCCGGATGTAATTCCGGAACCGGATCGGCAGCTCCCAATGCTCCGTCCCATACTCCACGAAGTGAATATGCCGGATGCGCGGCTCCATCTTCAGAAACAATCGCCCGCCCGGTACACTGAGCGACTCGACGTACTCGTAATGTAGGGCGTCTAGCGCATGAACTTGCGTCTCGGCGAAGGCGAACGAACGAAAGCCCACGAGGATGTCGATGATCGGCTTGGCCGCGAGCCCCGGCACGGCCGTGCTGCCGATATGCTGGATATCGACAATCTCCTCCAGAGGAAGCAGCTTCGCTATGGCTTGCAGCTCGCGGAGATAGTCCATCGGCCAAGTATGATTGTACTCGCTTAGGACGACTTCGTCACTCACCAACATACCCCTCTTTCTACTAGGACGAGAGATGCTCGCCCTTTCTCTAATCTAGCCTGACCCACGATCCATGCAGGACTAAAGGTAGAAAATACACGCGAATTCCACCTGATGCATGCTACTCCATGCCTATGAAAATATTGTATTCGCCAAGATCCGACGAAATCCTTTATTTGTTGTCGTTCGTCTCCTCAATCGGGCATAGCGCCCAGTCGCGTACGAGGCCGGCCACCCGTTCCGCCGCTACCGGCTGGCTGAAGTAGTAGCCTTGCGCGGCATGGCAGCGCATGCCCTGAAGCAGACGGGCCGACTCCAGGCTCTCGACGCCCTCGGCAACAACGCGCAGCTTCAGGTGCTGGGCCAGCGCGACAATCGTCTGCACGATCGCCAGGTTAACCGGGCTGTCGGTCATCTCCCGAATGAACGATTGGTCAATCTTGAGAATGTCGATGGGCAGCTTCTGCAAATAACTGAGCGAGCTGTACCCGGTACCGAAGTCGTCCAGAGCAATCCGGATCCCGATCCGCTTCAGGCGCTGCAGAGACGCCGCCGCCTGCTGCGTCAGCGTCAAGCTCTCGGTCAGCTCGAGCTCGAGCCCGTCCGGCGTCAAGCCGGTGTCGCGCAAGATCGATTCGATCCGCTCGGGCAGCCCCCGCTCCTGGAATTGACGCGATGATACGTTGACGGACACCGGCAGCTGCAGACCGTACCGATCAGCCCATTCGCGGCTCTGGCGGCATGCCTCGCGCAGTACCCAATCGCCTAGCTCCACGATGAGCCCTGTCTCCTCCGCGATTGGAACGAACTCATACGGGGCGATATAGCCGAGCTCCCGGCTGTTCCAGCGGAGCAGACACTCGAGCCCGGTAATGCGCCTCGTCGCCAGGTCGACCTGCGGCTGATACTCCAATGTCAGCTCCTGCCTAGCGATCGCCGCCGCGAGACGGCTCCCCAGCTGCGCCCGGCGCTGCAGGCGGCCGGCCCCGTCTCCGTTATAGAGGCGCGCCTGATTGCCGCCGGCCTTCTTGGCCTCGTCTATCGCGAGGCTCGCATCGCGCCACATCGAGTCGGCCGAGAGCTCCGGCCCGACGCGCCCGACAGCGCAACTGATGCCGATGCTGGCGGCGACGCGGATCACCCGGGAGCCGACGAGAATCGGCTCCCGGATCAGCTCCAGCAGCCGGTCCGCCAGCTGCATGACCGTCTCCTTCGTCCGGCAGGGCAGGACGGCGCCGAACTCGTCGCCCCCTACCCGGGCCAGCGCAGCCCCGTCGACATGGGCGCAAAGCGCGCTATTCAACCGGTCCGCCACCGTCTTCAAAGCGCGATCCGCGGCCTCATGCCCTTGCGTGATGTTCAACATCCGGAATTGATCCAACGCGACGACAAAGACGCCCAATCCGGTGTTTTGAAGGACCGATTCCGATACTTTTCGTATCAACACCTGCATGAAAAAGCCGCGGTCCGGCAGCCCCGTCAATCGATCCGGCGTTGCGATGGGCGTTTGACACTTCTCAGCCTTCACCGGCATCCCGCCGCTAGTCCACATCATACATCCCCCGTTCCTGCATTTCTGTTGAGAACAGAGTCCCTTGCTCGTCTTACTATTCCGTACACGCTCAACTTGACTCTATTAAACGGGATAATCGTTTACAAAGTATAAGGAACGAGATTAATAATGTATGAATTTTCCTTACTTTATCTTAACAGGTAGATCTCCTGCCTCTTCCAGTTGCCATTACCCGGTCTGCAGGCTGGCAATGGAATCGATGACCCGCGCGTGCTCCCGCTTGACCGCGAGCAGGAGCGCCAGCAGCTGCTCCTCGTGCAGCGTCTCCGCGCCGAGCGCCTGCTCCATCTCGGTAGCGGCCGCGAGCAGCTCTTGCGCGGATAGGTTGCCGGCCGCACCCCGGAACGTATGCAGCATCCGCTTGGCGCCGGGGACGTCACCCTGAGCTACACTTTGCTCCAATTGGGCGGCGAACGCTCCGTACTGCTCCCGAAACCGCATCAAGAGATGCGTGAGAAGCGGCAGCTTTCCGCCGAGACGATGCAGCGCCTGCTCTACGTCGATCCCGTCCAACACCGGTACAAGCGAGGCCATTGGAGCCGCATCCACCTCATGCACTCCAGCTCCAGGACCATGCTCGGCCGCGCGCGGGTTCAGACTCAGCCGGTCCGCCGCCATCCATTGGCTGACGGTCAACCTCATCGAATCCACATCGATCGGCTTCGTAATAATGGCATCCATCCCGATCCGGTAGTACGTATCCTGATCCGACCGAATCACATTGGCGGTAAGGGCGAGGACGGGAATCGAATCGAAACGCGGATTTTGCCGAATCCGGCGGGTCGCCTCATACCCGTCCATCTCCGGCATATGGATGTCCATCAGCACGAGGTCCCAGTCCTCCGCCTCCATCTTTTGCAGCACCTCAATCCCATTCACCGCCACTTCGACGTAGTACCCCCATTCCTTGAGCAGCTCCGTGGCGACCAATTGATTGATCGGGTTGTCTTCCGCGAGCAAGATGCGTCCGAACGAGCTTCTGCGCGCGGCCTGAACCTCCTCGGGCGGCGTGGCCGGCTTGGCGCCGTCCTCTTGCTTCCGTTCAAGCAACGCGCACAGCGTCTCGAACAGCCGGGTCCGGCTGATTGGCTTCACCAGGATGGAGTCCGGCCGGTGCACCTCGTCGAGACCCATCAGCTCGTCGCGTCCATAGACGGAAGTCATGGCCAGCGTGAGCGTCCCTGTACGCTCGGCTGCCGCTCTCAACTGCTGCCAAGTCTCCACGCCATACATATCGTCCATCTCCATATCGACCAGCACGAGATCGTACGGCGTCTCGTCGTCATGAGCCAAGAGCGCCGTGGCTTCCTTCCACGAAGCGACCCACGCCGTCTGCAGCCGGAGCAAGGTGAGGGCGTCGCACAGTTGATTGTAAACGATCGGCGAATCCTCCAGAATGAGCACCCGTAGGCCATGCTGCGGCTCCGGAAGCGTCTGCGTTGTCCACTTCGCGTCCTCCGGCACCGGGAACGTCAGCTCGAACGAGAAAGTGCTCCCGTGTCCCAGCTCGCTCGAGACGCGAAGCGATCCGCCCATAAGCTCGATCAGACTTTTGGAAATGACGAGCCCGAGGCCGGTCCCCCCATACTTGCGGCTCGTCGACCCGTCTCCTTGGGAGAACGGCTCGAACAGATGCGCCAGCTGCTCACCCGACATGCCGATGCCCGTGTCCTCAATGCTGAACCGAAGCGCCACGGATTGTCCCGGCTCGGCCGGCTGCAGCGGCAGCATCGTAATCCGCAGTGCGACATGGCCCTTATGCGTGAATTTGATAGCATTCGAGCACAGGTTGAGCAGCACCTGCTCCAGCCGCTGGGCGTCGCCGATCAGCACATCCGGCAGCGTGGCGGGGAGATCCAGCACGAACTCGATCTGCTGCTTGCCCATGAAGACGCTGAGCGTATCGGCCAGTTTTTTCATCACCAGGTCAAAATGAAACCGGTGCGCCTCCAACCCAAGCTTTCCAGCCTCCACTTTGGAGAAATCCAAAATTTCATTAATGATGCGGAGCAGCGCCTGGGACGACGATTCGATCTTGTCGACGTAATCCTGCTGGATATCGGTCAGCCCGGTCCGGGAGAGCAACTCGCTCACGCCGATAATGCCGCTGAGCGGCGTACGGATTTCGTGGCTCATGCGGGCGAGGAACTGGCTTTTCGCTTCGTTTGCTTCGTCCGCTTCTTTCTTCTTAATAATGTCCGTCAAATCATGGATCGTCCCCGACATGCCCGTAAACGCTCCGTCTTCCCCGAACACCGGCGAGAACGTGACCGAATACGTCCGCTCGCCCTGGTCCCCGAGCTGCATCGCCATCTCCACGCGCAGCCGGCGCCGCTCGTCGATGCTGCGGAGGAAATATTGATTCCACAACTCGGCATGCTTGCCCGGGAACAGATGGAGGAACGGCTGGCCGATAATTTGCTTGAACGGGCGGCCCAGCAGGTCGGCGACTTTTTGATTGGTCGATGTCACGACCCCGAGCTCGTTGAAGCCGAAGATCAAGTCCTCGGAACTGTCCACGAGCGTCCGGTATTTCAGCTTGCTCTCGACGAGCGTCCGCTCTACGTGAATGCGGTCCGTGATGTTCGTGGCGGAGCTGATGACCTCCACCGTGTTCCCCTCGGTATCCAGGATCGGCTGAAGCGTGATGAAGAGCGTCAACCCGTTATAATGGGCTTCGAAGGTGACGAGCTCCCCTAACCAGGCTTGCTCGTATTGGTCGTTCAACCAGCGGGCCTGATCCTCCGGCAATCGTCCCCCGTCCAGGATGCTCGTCCCGATCATCTGGTGCCGGTCGAAGCCAAGCTGGCTCAGGAGCTGCCCTTCCGCAAGCGTGTGGACGAACCGTCCGTTCTCCTTGCGGAATTTGAGCGTATAACCCGGCTGCAGATGGAGCAGCTCGAGCAGCTCCCGCTGCACCGTTCTCACCTGATCGAGCAATCCGTAGGAGCGCTTCAGGTGATGCAGGAAAGCGGCTATGACGAGCGTGCAACCTGTGTTGATCAGCAAATACGGGAACACGATTCGGCCGAGCGGGTCACCCTGTACCCAAGCCAGCTCTACGAAAAAAATCGCCGCGAACGTGCAGCAGAACAGCAGCGTGCGAACCCCTTCCCGCTGAAGCTTCAGAGAGCCGAACCCGCTAATCAGCGCGATCAAGAGCGTCGTCACGATCGAAGAAACGATCGACGGCGGGTCCATGACGAGCAGGCCCGCGAGCATCACGAAACATGCGATCAGCGCTCCCGGCAAACTGCCGATGTAAGCGGCCGCGAACAGCATCTGATGCCGCAAGTCTAGTGCACGGCCACCCTCGATCGATACGCCGGTGAGCATCAGCACGATTGCGAAAGCGCCGAGAATGACGCCGACTCTTACTTGAAACCGAAATGTGGAACGCACTGCTGAATCCGCTTTCAATAACCATTGTCCTGCGAAAGACACGAACACCGCCAGCAATGCCATATTGACGACTACCACGGTTGCCCTCCCCCGGCGGCCGTTCGCCGCCTATATCCTGCCACTCGCCGCTATTGTAACCGATAATTGTTAGCTTCGTACTAAGAAATTAAATTTTGTTTTCACCTGCGTTTCATCGTAAATTTATGTTTATTTAGTAGAGTAAACATGTACAAATCAACGGAAGGATGATGCACTATGAAAACATCCGTCATCTTATTCAAAAACAAATCGATTCCCGTCCACCAATACGCCTCTTCAGCGATGCTGCCCTTGCTCAGCGCGAAGCTGTCCGAGCTGGAATACGACTTCGAGTTCCGGCGGAAGCTGAAGATGATTTTGTCGATAGAGCTGCTGAGCCAAGTGGCAATTTTCCAATACCGTGATGGGACGAAAATGTACCTGGAAGTGTCGGCATAAGCCAACCCCGTTGGCAGAGCGGCGGAACGTCAGAGCCACCACGCCGCTGCGCCTAAAGCCACAGCTCCGCCTACCGCGGAGCTGAGCACGTTGACGGCGTCGTTGCCCAACGCGGCCCAGCCGCGCACATGCACCGTCGCCTCGCCGCAATGGCGGCGCGTCTCGACCTCGCGGCCGCACACCGGGCAGCGGTACATCCGCTGCCACGCGGCGCCGAGCGCCGAGTCCGCCAGCGAGCCGGCGGCGCCGCCGAGCGCGCCTAGCGCGAGGAGCGGCGCCAGGCCGAGCGCGGCGGCCGCGGTCGGCTCGGCGGCCGGCGCGAGCGCCGAGTCCAGCCGTTGCAGCAGCCAGGCGGCCGCGCCGATGAACACGCCGCCCGCCACCGTGGCGGCGAGGCCGAGCGCGGTCACGCCGCCGGACGTGCCCGGCATCACACGGCGGCCGGTCAGGATCGACCGGGGCGCGGTGCGGCTCAGGCCGCCGAGCTCGGTCGCCCACGTGTCGGCGTTCACGGCAGCCATCACCCCGATGTACGCCGCGTACCATAGCGGCGATGGCGACACCGCATAGGCGGCGCATAGCAGGAGGCCGAGCCCGCCGTTCGCCCATACCTGCGCCGCGTCCCGGCGCCCCGTCTTCTCGTAGCCGCTCTCTGCGGCTTTTTTGCGTGTTTGCTTCCACTTCGTGAGCAGCGTCGACGAGAGGAAGAATGCGATCAGCGTACCGAACCAGGCCGCACTGCCAAGGGCGTACAAGGCCGTACCCAGCACAACCGCGGATAACGCCCCCGACCCCGACAGCGACTTTTTGACATAGGCTGCTCCCGCAATCACGCCGCTCCCGAGCAGCCCCATCCACCAATCCCCCATGCTATTCCGCTTCCCCTTCCCGCTCGTGCTTAGTTTCGATCCGATCTGCATCACACTTCTCTGCCTCATTATACCAAAACGCAACGACCGCACCAGACCCGCTCCATTTTGTGAAAACTCACACATTTTTAACATTTTCGGCCCCACTAGTCTTCTATCTCGGCCTCTATCGAACGGCCAGCCCGTACTAGACGTCAATTTTACCATATAGTATAGTAAAAAGAAGGATACCTTTGCCAATTCTCGACTCTATGATCCACATAGTTTCCTAATATTTTCCTAACTTTTATTACGTTGTAGAGGCGGTTTGTACGTGAGCAGAGTGATGATCGTGGAAGACGATCCGATGATCGGCGAGATGTTAGCGATGTATTTATCCGAGGAGGGCTACGAGGTCAAGCGATCGGAGAATGGGACGGACGGGCTCCGGATGACGGCTCAGTTCGCCCCCGACATCGTGCTGCTGGATCTGGTACTCCCCGATATGTATGGGACCGAGTTTTGCACCAAGCTGAGAGAGACTTCCCTCGTCCCCATCCTGGTCGTCTCGATGAAGACGGAAGTGAGCGAGCGGGTGAATGCGCTTTCCGCCGGGGCGGACGATTTCCTGTCCAAGCCGTTCAGCATGCGGGAGCTGACCGCCCGGATGGCGGCCTTGATCCGCCGGAGCCAATTCCACCTCCATCAGGTGGCGGCCACTCGCGCCGTAGAGCCGGTCGAGCCCCCGCCAGTCGGTCCCCAGCGACAGGTCCAGCTCGATCAAGAGCGTCGTTCGCTGTATGTGAACGGCCACTATGTGGAGACGACGTTCTCCGAATTCGAGATCATGAAGCTGTTCACCCTGTTCCCGGGCAAGGTGTTCAGCCGGGAAGAGCTGATCAATGCGCTCCGCGGATTCGAATCGTTCGTGACCGAGCGTTCGATCGACGTCCATATTGCGAACCTGCGCAAAAAAGTGGAACTCGATCCGAAGGAGCCGCAATATATTAAGACCGTATGGGGCGTCGGTTATAAGTTTCAACCCTAATAGGCTTGTCTAAGCAGCGGGCCAATTCCATAGGATGGGCAAGGAGAGTGGCGCAGTGCACGAAACGTATGAATTTGAGAAACCGCGCATCAAGAAAGATTTGGAGCCCGACGAACTGCTGCAGGTGATTCTGGACTATGCGGCCAAAATTGCCAACGAGCGCCATCTCGACAACGTGTTGTCACTTATGGCCGACATGGGCAAGGAAATCGTAGTCGCCGACCGCTGTACCGTCTGGCTGCTCGATACCCAGCGCGGCGAGCTGTGGACGAAGGTGGCTCACGGGGTCAGCGAGCTGCGCATTCCCGCCGGCGCCGGCCTGGCCGGCCATTCCATCGCCACGGGCGAGCCTATCTTCATCGACGACGCGTATATGAACGAGCCGTATCGCGATATTCTGGCGAACGGGGCGCTGAAGACCGATCAGCAGACCGGGTACCGGACGAAGGCGATCATGGCGATTCCGTTCCGCAATAATGAGGGCGAGATCATGGGCTGCTACCAGGCGATCAACAAAATGACGGAGAGCGGCGTGTTCTCCGATCACGATCTGCGCAACCTGAGTCTCGCCGCCTCTTATTCGGGCAAATCGATCGAATCGGCCATGCTCGCGGAAGAGATCGAGGAGACGCAGAAGGAAATTATATTCACCATGGGTGAAATCGGCGAGAGCCGGTCCAAGGAAACGGGCAATCACGTGAAGCGCGTCGCCGAGTACTCGTACATTCTCGCCTTGGCACTGGGTATGAGCCGTTCCGATGCGGACCTGCTCAAGATGGCTTCGCCGATGCACGATATCGGCAAGGTCGCCATTCCCGACTCCGTGCTGAAGAAGCCCGGCAAGCTGACGGAGGAAGAGTATGAAGTGATGAAGTCGCACGCCGTGATCGGCTACAACCTGCTGAAGAACTCCAAGCGCCACATCCTGAAGACCGCCGCCATCGTCGCCGAGCAGCATCACGAGAAGTGGAACGGGCAAGGCTATCCGCGCGGCCTGGCCGGTGAGGACATCCACATCTTCGGCCGGATTACCGGCATCGCGGACGTGTTCGACGCGCTCGCGAGCGACCGGGTGTATAAGAAAGCGTGGGAGCTCGACCGGATCTTGAACTTGTTCAAGGACGAGCGCGGCCACCACTTCGACCCGGCGGTCGTCGATGCGTTCATGGAGAGTCTGCCTCAGATCCTGGAGATCCGCGACAAGTATACGGACCAGCTGCAGGAAGCGCAGTGACAAGGTGACAATCTTACAGCTAGGGCTATCCCGGAAGCGAACATCTGCCCGTGGGATAGCCCTTTTCGAGCTTACCTTGTTTCCCCTTTCACCATACCCAGACAAGATATAGCGATTTTTGTCGTGTAATGATAGGCTGACCGCCTGTTTGATGGTAATATTTACATAGGACAATTTTACCGGTATGCCGTTCCAACTTCGTGGTCGCTTGGAGAGTGTCTAATGAAATCATCGAGAACCGTTCCCTATCTGCTTTTTATATTCGCCTCTTTACTTATGAGCGTCGCCGTGTATATGCTTGGAAAGTCGGCTTCCGTTACGTCCGAAACCAGCCATCCTGCAGCTAATCCGACTCCTCCCGCGGCCACAACTTCAACTTCCACGAACCCTGCATCCAAACCGCAAGATAAAGCTTCCGGTGCTTCCAGCGCCTTGCAGAGCTTGGACAATCCATCCTTCTCCGCCGTCTCGGCATCCGTCTCAAGTGCGAAGAAGGACATCCGTACGCTTATTGTCGGCACATGGAGAGCGCCTTCTCCAAGCGGCGGGAAATATGGGCAGATAGAATTTTTTCCTGACGGTACATATTTGGATCGCGATTATTTAACAGA
>NZ_JBJGED010000057.1:0-13733 GCF_045062745.1 Paenibacillus sp. HJGM_3 | reverse complement strand
GCCGCCGGAAGGGCTCATCTTCAGCGACATCCCGCTGCTCTTGACCTTGATCTGCGTCGGCATCAGCCTGCTCGTCGCGATCGTCTCCGGTCTGCGCCCGGCCAAGCGGGCGACACAGGTCGACGTGCTGAAGGCGCTGCGCCGCGACGTCTAACAAGTGAGGCCACCCTCCGAAACCGCTCGTTACACGTATCGGCGCCTGGGGATCGGTCTATAGTGGTAGTAGAGATGACTAGGAGGGGAAGCGCATGTTGTTCACGCCCGTATCGCCGATGCTGGCCGCATGGGGGGACGAGCCGTTCGACGAGGAAGCGTACATGTTCGAGCCGAAGTGGGACGGCCACCGCCTGCTCCTGCACAAGCAGGGCGATCGGGTGGCGCTGTTCACCCGCAGCGGACAGCAGGTGACGGACCGTTTCCCGGAAGCGAAGGAAGCGGCCGCGGCGATCCGGGCGCATACCGCTGTTCTCGACGGCGAGGGCGTCGTGATGCGCGAGGGAATTCCGGCCTTCGACGACATGTCGTACCGGCTGCGCATCCGGCTGGAGCACAAGATCAAGAGCGCCGTTCGTACGCACCCGTTCGCCTTCATCGCCTTCGATATGCTCTATGCCGACGACAGCGTGCTGATGGAGGAGCCGCTCATCGACCGGAAGCGGCGGCTGGAGGAGGCGCTGCCCCCCACCCCGCTGATCATGCCGACGCTCTGCATGGAAGGGCGCGGCAGGGCGCTCTATGAGCTGACCCGCTCGCGAAATCTGGAGGGGATCGTGGCGAAGAGGAGCGCGTCCGTCTATCGCCCGGGTCAGGTGAGCGAAGACTGGGTGAAGGTGAAGCATGCGCGAACGATCGATACGATCGTGCTCGGGTACCGAGCCGACCCGTTCGAGCTCGTGCTCGGCTTGAACTTCCGCACCGTCCCGAACAAGCCGGTCGGGATCGTCCAGGCCGAGCCGGACGAGGCGGACCGGCACCGGTTCCTGACGGCCGCAGCACCGCTGCACAGGCAGCACGACGGGCGTACCCAGTGGCTGGAGCCGGGTCTATGCTGCCGGATTCGATACAGGGACCGGACCGATCTGCACCAGCTGCAGCGGACGGAGTTCGTGCAATTCCTGTGGGACAAACGACCGGAAGCTTGCGTTTGGGGAAGCCCATAGAAACGAAGAGAGCCCTCCGCACCGCGGATGAGGCTCTCTTAGTCACTTTGTGGGGTCGATTATCCCGGGGTCCCCGCAAAGTAATAGGAATAAGCGTCGAAGGTCCACTTCACTTTGTGGGGTATTTATAGCATCATACGCGTATTCGTGTCGGTTATTTTGGCGTGCTTCAGCCGGAGCAGATGGATCGAATAATGGATGATGCGCTCCAGCGATTTTTTGCGGATCGGCGGTTCGTCGAACTTCATCGGCTTGGAGTTCGCCTCGAAGAACCAGATGTTGCCGGCGATGTCGACGCCCAGATCCATCGACATCTCTCCCAAGAGATGGCCGGACTTCTTCTCGATTTGCCGGGCGATGGCGAGAGCCGCTTTCTTGGCGCGTCCTAAGATTTTGCGAGCGCCGTCCGTCCCGAAGCTGGAGGCGAGCAGCTTCTCGGGATCGTCGATCGTCCCCCCGCGCGGCACATGCGTCGTGATGCTGAGCTTCCCCGCGAGACGGGCGCCGATTCCGGTCAAGTCCCACTCGCCTTTCGCATTTTTTTGCACGAGCACGCGCAGATCGAACGGTCTGCTCTTGTGCCGGGACAATTTGATGCCCTGCTGGATGATATACTCCTCATCGTCCTCAATCTGCTCCCGAACCTTGTTCCACAGCTGCGTGACGGTCGAGGATTTGATTACTTGGCTGCCCTTCGTCTCCTGCACGCTTAGCAGGAATTCGGGCTTGCGTAATTGCCGCAAGTAAGACCGCTGCACTTTCATGATGCCTTTGCCGGCTTTGCCGCGAATCGGTTTCAAGTAGACGATCGGGTACGTTTTGAGGACGTTCTCGAGCTCCGCGCTGTTCGTCATTTTCATCGTGATCGGAATGTACTTGGCGGTTGTCTTGGCTTTGTTCAACCATTCGAACAGCGTCCATTTGTTGAAAAACATCGGGTTGAACAGCCGGATACTAGGATTCTTCAAGCAAGCCTGGAGCGTCAGCTGGACTTCGGGCAGCGCTTCGTCCTGGCGGGTCGGAATCCGGTTATAGATCACATGCGGAGGAGCGATCCATCGCTGCGACCATGTATTCGTATCCAGATCGTAGACGTGACCGATCATACGCTTGCTTCTGGGCCTCAAATCTTTGACCGTAATGACGCATACCGACACTCCCATCTCATGGCCGGTCCGGATCAGATCGATAAAGTTGCTGCGGTTGCCGCGAAATTGCTCCTCCTCGTCATCCATCGTCAAGATGGCCAAGATAGGGCGTTGCAGCGCTTGCTGTGCGGAGATATCCACTTAAGACTCCCTCCTCGCCCGGAATTTCCCAAGATAGGTCAGGTGCTCGAACAAATACTGGAGGGAGGAATAGCCCTGCGCTTTCAGGGCTGGGTGTTTGTAGATGGACCGCCCCGGCTTGGAATTCGCTTCGAACATCCAGATTCGTTCGTTCTGATCGATGCCGATGTCGAGCCCCAGCTCGCCAAGCGCATGCGCGCTGTTCCGCTCGATCGACGTAGCGAGCTTGATGGCCACCTTCTTGGTATCCTCGAGGATCTCACCCGCCCTGTCGTCGAATACGCGGCTCAGCACGTGCTCGGGCGTCATGATCATCCCGCCGTTCTTCACGTGCGTCGTGACGCTGCCTTTCCCGGCTTTCTTGGCGCCGATGCCGGCCACGACCCACTCGTTGTTCCCGTTCTTGTGCAGATGGAAGCGGAAGTCGATCGGGCAGCCGTCCAGCTCGATCAACCGGATGCCCTGCTGCACGACGTAATTGCGCATGCGGCTGTGAGCGCTGATGAGCCGGAACAGACCGCCGCTTGTTCCGAAGCGGAACAAGACGTTTTTGCCTTCCCGGCGGAAACGGGCGAAAAATCCTCGCTTCGGATGGTAGGTGAGCCGGTAGATGCCGATGCCCAAGCTTCCGTCGGTCGGCTTCAAATAGACGAAGCGGTGCTTTTCCAACATTTCTTTGATTTTATCGGGGGAAGGATTGTGGTACGCCTCTGGAATGTGGATGTTCGCGTCCGGATCCCCTTCGATCAGCTTATACACATCGGATTTGTCGAAGAAGCTCCAATTGAAGATCCCGATCCCGCGGCGGACGAACCGATCCTTCAGCTGATCCATCGACAGCGAGCGGTCCATCTTGCGGTTGCCGAGCCGGTTGTATACCGAGTCCGGCAGCGGCACGGTCTTGCGCACCCAACCGGCCGACGTAGGAAAATACCCGACGACCGTCTCCTCCTGCCAATCGATGTCGCTCGGCTTGAAGGCGAAGAAGAACGATTTGCCGCTCCCGGGCCGAATATATTGCTTGAGCATCCCCGAACGCCCTCCGAACGGGGAGACGATGCTTGGCGTTGACGCATTCGTCAGGATGCCGATGAGCGGGCCGATCCTCACCTCCTTGAGCTCGTTCGCCATTACCATCACATTCCCGCTTCTCGGCACCATTAATTCGTTTTTGATCGGAAGGGGAATGAACAGATGCTTGCCTGGCTTCTTCATGGATCTCAAGGCGACGGATGTTGTTTTGCTGCCCAGCCTCAGTTTGAGGTTGTTCGTATTGGTGAGCTGCAGGGCTTTCATAAGGGCGGTGGACATATGGACTACCCGGTCGAACCGATTCGCAAAATGGATGGAGCAAAACATCAAACTCATGAAATGACCCTCCTAGTGGTGTCCAGAAGATAGCGGGCGTATAAAATGGGATTGCGGACGGATGCCAGTTTGGAAGTGGGGTCGGATAAGCGGTCGAACGCCGAACGGCCCGGTTTCGAATTGGCTTCCAGTATCCAGACAGTTCCGGAGGCGTCAATGCCTAGATCGATGCCAAGCTCTGCTAATCTTCCGTGGTGTTGTTCCAATACTGCCGGAATTTGAATGGCGATGTGCTGCAGCGTACCGAGAATGTGTTCAGCCTGCCGGGCTCCGAACTCTTGGCGCAAGAAAGGATCCAGATCTTCCGCAATGCCGCCGCCATGCAGATTGGACGTGACGCCGCCGCGCTGTCCGCGGCGTACCGCCGTCCCGGTCACCGTCCAGACGCCTTTGCGGTTTTTCTGCACTAGACAGCGGACGTCGAACGGATCTCCATTCCTGGCGTTCAGCTGGAGATAAGGTTGGATCAAGTAAGGCCGGCCTCCCGTGAAGGCCGTCAGCCATTGCCGGAAGCCGCTCTCGGAGGGAAACGACTTGCGGATGATCTCGTTGTCGCGGGTACGGCCGCTTACGCGATAACCGTCTTCCGTGTGCGATACACGCAGAACGCCCTTGCCCTTCGAGCCGGCCTCCGGCTTGAGGAATACCTCCCCCAGCCGGTTCAATTCGGCTTGAAGGGCGTTCCAGCCGACGAGCCGCTTGGTAGGCGGCAAATGTGCGCGCAAGGGCTCGTGACGCATCAGCATTTGATGCACCTGCCATTTCCCTCTCAGCCCGTGGCCCAAGAGCCGAATGTCCGGATGCTGCTCCAGGCGGTGCAGACAGTCCCGGTATCGCTTATAGCTTGCCTTGTCGCCGAAGAAGCACCGGTCATAGATCACTCGGGGCAGCGGAAACGTCCCAGCCCTCCATTCGCCTTCCTCAGGACCGTAGGTGTAGCCGTCGACGCTCGGTTCCGTAAGCCGCAGGCGTTCCGGAAAAAAAACGAACACGACGATGCCGAGCTTGTGCCCGATCCGGCATAAGCGGCTGTAAAAGGATTGACTCGCGAACGGGGGGGTTCCCGGTTTTTCGCTGACCATTATGCCGACGTAACCTTGCTTCTTATGGATGTGTTTCATATGGTGTACCTCAGAAGCCCGTCAAGAAGCGGGCGTAATGAATCGGTGCTTTGACGGATGGCCGGACCGAGCCTTCGATGAGCGGCGTTCCGTCATTTTTGGACGGCTTCGAGTTGGCCTCGAGCAGCCACACTCTCCCGTTCGTATCGACCGCCAAGTCGAGGCCGAGCTCTCCGAAGTGGCCTTTGATCGAGTCGGCGATCCCTCCGGCCAGCTCAACCGCCGCCTTCCGCAGCTGCGAGGAGACGGTCTTCCTCATTCCGGAGCCTAAATTCGATTTCTCGAGCGCCTCCCTTACCTTGCTGAGCGTGCCGCCCCGGGCCAGGTTGGAGACGAAATGATTGTTGCCCGCAATGCGAGCGACGATCGAAGTGACGGCCCATTCCCCGGTGCCGCCCCGCTGCACCAAAGCGCGGAAGTCGACCGGCCGCCCGTCGATCTCGATCAGCTGCAGCCCTTGCTGAATTTGATAATGCCGCTGCTTCAACTTGCCCGAGATCGTGGAGAACAGAGCCGCGAGGCTGGAGAACGATTGCTTGGTCGTGCCCGTCATGCTCGTCAAGTGGCACATGTAGGACCCGCCGCCCGAACGGATGACGCGGATAATGCCTTTTCCCAAGCTCCCGGCTACCGGCTTCAGGTACACAACCGAATATTTGGCCGACATCGACTTGAGCATCAAGAAATTTTTGAACGAGTGCGACTCCGGCAAATACTTGGTCAGGGCCGTATTGTGGCGCAGAGCGTCGAACACCTCGGATTTGTTCAAATACTTTTCGTTGAAAATGAGCGTGCCGTGTTGCGCTTTGACTTCCCGCATAAAATGCTGTACGCTCGGTCGGTTTTCCGCTTTCCGAGAGGTGAGGCGGTTGTAGATGACGTCGGGAACCGGAAAATGCGATTTGCGCCAACGGCCGGAGTACGTCCAGCCCTCCAGCTGCCCGGAACCGGGGTCGATGTTGGATGCGGTGAAGAAGTAGACGAAAGCTCCGAATGATTGGCTCGCTTCCACCAGTTCCCTGCAAAACGTCGTGACCGATCCGAACAGTCGGTCGGATTGGGCTGGGTGGGCGCGTGTCAGTAATACGCCGATCAGCGGCCCTATCGAAAGGGTACGGGTCGCCGTTTTGTACATGAATCCCAGCTGGGAGTTGTGATGCAGACCAAGTTTATGGGCCAATGTTTCGTTCATGCGCAAGCAGTCCAGATTTTGAACCGGAATAACGGTCACCGGCGTTTTCAGAGTACCGAAACGCAGGGTGATGTTGGAGTGGATTTTAAGCTGTTTGACCAGCTTCTCGCTTAGCATAATCGCATGATCACCGATCACGCTGCCGGAGCTCTGCACTTGAATGGATATTTTCGTACCAGCCATGGTAGGTCTCCTTAAGCTCCGTCTCGTAATGGAATTGCCTGGGTTCAAAAATAACTACTTCATCATATGAGGACATATATCCGGAGGTGACTTGGCCTATGAGCTTAGGCTTGCACGAGAATGCCGGAGCTGGGCGGGGTTTCCAAACGGCGGATGAGGGGGAACGAGCATAACCGGATGTTCCGGCGCATAGGATGAACCAACATGTACAAGTTGGAGGGAACTATGAGAACCTGGAAAAATGTCATTTACTTAAGCTTGGCGTTGGGTATGTTGATCTACGCCGTTCCGAGGCTTCCGATTGGCGAAGGCTGGACAATCCCTTCGGTGTTCGGTATCGTATGGATCGGACTCTCGCTCCTGGTCGTAGCAGCGCACTTGCACCGGATCATCGGCGTCGACGAGGAGCGCGAGGCGGAGCTGAGGCAGGTGCGAAGGGTGGCACGGCAGCGGCGGCAGCAATGGCTGGAGCGTCAGCTGGGTGCGGGGCAGGGACGGAAGTAGGATCGAGGATTTGGTTAGAGCTGGGCCTCTGGATCACGTGTGCCAGAGGTTATTCGGCGTGCAGGGCGGATACAACAAAAAACCGCCGCGCGTTGGCGCCGGCGGTGCATCATCGTTAATGGAATAGGATAATTGCAGGCTAGTTGCTCGCTACGGCGGCGACTTCGGACTTGGCCATCGACGGCCAGGCATAATCGGTCGAAGCTCCTTTGGCTGCGAATGCGTTGCATGTTCCGGTCCCTGCGGCGGATTTGCCGTGATCCCGGCCATTCAGGTAGCAGAGGCCGTTCAGCATATCGCCGCTGACCTCATAATGCTTGCAATTGTAGCAGCTGAACTTTAGCTGGGGCGAGATACACCGATAGCTCATCTGCAAGAAACCTCCCAGTGCATGTGCTTGCAAGGCGATAAAAAAAGCCTTGTTCCTAGAACTATTTCCAGAATAAAGGACTTTGGGGGGATTGTATACAGAAGTTGGCTCGCATGAATTCTTGTTTACAAATTCTGTAGGCTGTGGTAGGATTATAGATTTCTAGTTCCACTAGCAGTATTTCTTACCAGACGCATATGTTCGGCCATCAAGGCCCGGTTCGCATAGGAAACCGTCGTGCTCTTGGCGCGATTTCCCTGCTCGTCGTTGAAATACACCTTCGACGTTTTCTCGTCGAAATCAGTCACTTTGTTCAAATTCACCAGGTTGATCCGGTCCAGCTTCTGGAACCCGAGCTGCCCCATCCGCTTCGCCAGCTCCGACAATGTGTCCAGCAAATAAAATTTTTCCTTCGCCGTGTGGAAGACGACCGTTCGCTCCTCTACTTCCATATAGAGCACCTCTTCCACATCCAATAAGATCAAATCCAAATCATGCACGGGATCACGGGTTACAGGAAACTTCATCCAATTCACTCCAGATAACTTGTATGACAGGGATATGTGCGACATGAGCTTTGAGGGATGGAAATTACTGAGAGTCATTCCAGTAGCTATTCAAAACAATCGTACTACAACGCGTACCAAATGAAAAGCCGTCTTGCCCTGAAGAATCAAAGAAAGTGTAAATTCCGGGTCCAGGGAAAAGGATGAAGAGAACATTTGTGCTTAGTTCGGCAACTTACTATAATGAATGTAGAACATATGCATTGTGTGTCGAGTCCGGTTGAATTGAATCTACCAGAGGTGGAACATATGAGTGAGACGCTTCACGAAGCGGTCACCAAGCATGAGCAACTGATCCAGTATATTGCCGGGCTGAAGCTGGGCACGAAGATCTCGGTACGCAAAATCGCGAAGGAGATGGATGTCAGCGAAGGCACCGCCTACCGCGCGATCAAGGAAGCGGAGAACCAAGGGTACGTCAGTACGAGGGAGCGGATCGGTACGATCCGTGTCGAACGCAAGATCCGGAACAATATCGACAAGCTCACATACGCCGAAGTCGTCAATATCGTGGACGGCCAAGTGCTGGGCGGGGCGCAGGGGCTCGACAAGTCGCTCAACAAGTTCGTCATCGGCGCGATGGAGGTCGAAGCGATGGCCCGCTATATCGAGGCGGGCAACCTGCTGATCGTCGGCAACCGTTACCAGGTCCACCGGTACGCCCTGGAGCATGAAGCGGCGGTGCTCATAACAGGGGGGTTCGACACGAGCGAGGAGATCAAGCGGCTCGCCGACGAGCTGCAGCTGCCGATCATCTCCTCCAGCTACGATACGTTCACGGTGGCCTCGCTCATTAACCGCGCCATCTACGACCGGCTGATCAAGAAGAAGATTACGTTAGTGGAAGATATTATCGAAACGACCGGACCGCCGCGAGCGCTGAAGAGCAGCAGCACCGTGAAGGACTGGGAGAGCCTGCTGGAGGAAACCGGACACAGCCGGTTCGCCGTCGTGGACGAGTGGAACCGGGTCATCGGGATGGTCGCCTCCAAGGATTTCATCGGCGTGCCGAAGGAGCAGACGCTCGATAAGGTGATGACGCGCAATCCGATTACGGTCAACCCGCACACATCCGTCACTTCCGCGGCCCACATGATGGTGTGGGAAGGGATCGAGCTGCTGCCCGTCGTGGACAACAAGGGCAAGCTGATCGCCGTGATCAACCGGCAGGACGTGCTCAAAGCGCTTCAATATATTCAGAAGCAGCCCCAGATCGGCGAGACGTTCGAGGATCTGATCCTGATGGGCTTCGAGGAGCACAAGGACGAATCCGGCCAGCTCACGTACCGCGGGGTTATCACGCCGCAGATGACGAGCCATCTCGGCACGGTGTCCGAGGGTGTCCTGACCACCTTGATGACTCAATGCGCGTACAGGGCGCTCAAGGCTCAGAAGAAGAGCGACTACGTGCTGGAGAACTTCTCCGCTTATTTCCTACGGCCGCTGCAGCTGGAGAGCCGGATCGAGGTGCGGCCCAAGCTCATCGAGCTCAGCCGCAAATTCGGCAAAGCGGATGTCGAGATTTATCATAACGGCTCGCTCATCTGCAAGTCGATGATGGCCGCCCAGGTGATCGATTAGAGCTATTACTTTGTGGGGCTGTCGGGCTCGGTCATCCGGTCGTAAAAGCCGTGGTTGCGGATGCCGGCGAACAGGTTGAACAGGCCGATCAACATAATGACGGCACCGATGACGACGCGAAGTGTGGAGCCGCTGAACAGCAGCATCTGTACGAGTGCGATGGCGAGCAGCATGACGCCCATCGAGATGTTCATCTTGGCCGCGAACAAGCCTCGTAATTTGGGAGACGTCTGGCTTCTATATTTATAGCTGTAATACACCGCACCTAACAGGGTGAGCACGATCACGGCGAGGAGTACCGTTTGCGCGATTTGCTCGAACATGGTAGACCGCCTCCTTTTTGGACTGTTACTACTGTATCTATTTTTAGAAGGAAAAGCAATCGTATGGGTCGGAGAGGGGAGAACGGGATGAGCGGATTCGTCCATCTGCATGTACATAGCGAATACAGCCTGCTGGACGGCGCGGCACGCATCGAGGATCTGGCGGCCCAAGCGGCGAAGCGGGGGATGAAGGCGCTGGCGCTGACCGATCACGGCGTCATGTACGGCGCCATCCCGTTCTATCGGGCGTGTCTCGCCCACGGGATCAAGCCGATTATCGGCTGTGAGGTCTACATGACGCCGGGGTCCCGGCTGAACAAGGTTTCCCGGCAAGACAACCCGACGTACCATCTCATCCTGCTGGCCAAAAACGAGACGGGCTACCGCAACCTGATGCGGATCACGTCGGGCGCGCATCTGGAAGGCTTCTATTACAAGCCCCGCACCGATATGGAGCAGTTGGCCCGATATTCGGAAGGGCTCGTCTGCCTGAGCTCCTGTCTCGGGAGCGAGATTTCCCAGCATTTGCTGCACGATCGGAAGGAAGAGGCCAGAGCGGCGGCGGAGCGGTATCGCGCGATCTTCGGGGACGACTACTACTTGGAGCTTCAGGACCACGGGCTGATCGAGCAAAAGAAAGTGCTGCAGGCGATGCAGGAGCTGAGCCGGGAAACGGGGATCCCGCTGATCGTCACGAACGATGTCCATTATATCGATCCGGCGGATCAGGCGGTGCAGGACGTGCTCATCTGCATCGGCACGGGCAAGACGCTGGAGGATGCGGGACGGCTGAAGTTCCACACGGACCAACTGTATCTGAAGAGCCCGGAGGAGATGGCCAAGCTGTTCTCCTATGTGCCGGAGGCGCTGGAGAATACGGTGCGCGTGGCCGACAAGTGCGAGCTGCAGCTGGAGTTCGGACGGTCGATTCTGCCGCAGTACGAGCCGATCCCGCCCCAATTCGGAGGACAGGCCGCCGCCTATTTGGAGTCGCTGTGTTTGGAAGGATTAACGGCGCGGTATGCGGACAAGCCCGAATGGAAAGCCCCGGGAGACGCGGGGGCCGCCTATCGCCGTTCGCTCGAGGAGAGGCTCAGGTACGAGCTAGGCGTCATCGGGAATATGGGATTTTCCGATTATTTTCTGATCGTGTGGGATTTCATCCGGTACGCGCATGAGCACGGCATCGTCACCGGCCCCGGGAGAGGCTCGTCCGCGGGCAGCCTCGTCGCCTATGTGCTGCGGATTACCGACGTGGACCCGATCAAGTACGGCCTGCTGTTCGAGCGGTTCCTGAACCCGGAGCGGGTGACGATGCCCGATATCGATATCGATTTCAGCGACGAGCGGCGCGACGAAGTGATCGAATATGTGGTACGCAAGTACGGGCATGAGCATGTGGCGCAGATCATTACGTTCGGTACGATGGCTGCGAAGGCGGCGGTGCGCGATGTGGGGCGCGTCATGAACTTGCCCTATGGAGACGTCGATCGCGTGGCGAAGCTGCTGCCGTCTTACCTGGGGGTTACGATCGAGGAAGCGCTTCGGACGACGCCGGAGCTGAAGGAGCTGTGCGAGAAGCAGAGCAGCGCGGCGGAATTGATCGAAATGGCGAAGAAGGTCGAGGGCATGCCCCGACACGCTTCGACGCACGCCGCGGGCGTCGTCATTTCCCGCGAGCCGCTGACGAATTACGTCCCGCTGCAGGAAGGCACGGAGAAGGTCGCGCTCACGCAGTACTCCATGGAGCACCTGGAAGCGATCGGGCTGCTCAAGATGGACTTCCTCGGGCTGCGCTACTTGTCCATCATCGAGCGTACGCTGAGCTGGATTGAGCAGCGCCACGGGATTCGGCTGAACTTCAGCCGCATTCGGGACGACGATCCCGCGACCTACGAGATGCTGAGCCGCGGCGATACGACCGGCATCTTCCAGCTGGAGTCGTCGGGTATGCGGCGGGTGCTGAAGGAGCTGCGTCCGAGTGAGTTCGAGGACATCATCTCCGTCAACGCGCTGTTCCGTCCGGGTCCGATGGAGTTCATCCCGAAGTACATCCAGGGCAAGCACGGGCTCGCGAAGGTGGAATATCCGCATGAGTCGCTTAAGCCGATTCTCGGGGACACGTACGGCATCATCGTGTATCAGGAGCAAATTATGCAGATCGCGTCCCGTATGGCCGGCTTCAGTCTCGGGGAGGCAGACTTGCTCCGGCGCGCGGTGAGCAAGAAGAAGCGCGAGGTGCTCGACGAGCAGCGCGCCAAGTTCGTGCAGGGCAGCGAGCGCGTAGGGTATACGCAGGACGAGTCGAACCGGGTGTACGATATGATCGTCCGGTTCGCCGATTACGGCTTCCCGCGGGCGCATGCGACCGCCTATGGCGTCCTGGCGTTCCAGACCGCGTATCTCAAGGCGCACTATCCGGTGGAATTCATGGCCTCGCTGATGGCGTCGGTCATGGGCAATCACCGGAAGGTGGCGGAGTATGCGGATGAATGCCGCCGTATGGGCATTCCGGTACTGGCGCCGGACGTGAACGAGAGCGGCATTCAGTTCACGCCGGTCGGCCGGACGGGCTCGGCGGACAATCCGCCGGCCATCCGGTTCGGGCTGGCCGCGATCAAGAACGTCGGCGTGCAGGCGATGGAGTCGATCATGAAGGAGCGGAAGGAGAAGCCTTACGAGAACCTGCTCGACTTCTGCCGCCGCATCGACCTGCGCACGTGCAACAAGCGCGTGCTCGAGTCGCTCATCCAGGCCGGCGCGATGGATTCGCTGCCCGGGCACCGGGCCCAGCTGATCGCGATCCTGGATGAGACGGTGGAGGCGGCGCAGAAGTGGAAGAAGGAGCGCGAGGATCTGCAGCTTCACCTCTTCGGGTTCACCGAGGACGTGAACTGGACGCTCGAATATCCGGACGTCCGTCCGTTCGCACCGATGCAGCAGCTGGATTTCGAGCGGGAGCTGCTCGGCCTGTACTTGACCGGCCATCCGCTCGACACGTACGAGGAGCGGCTCGCCGAGCTCGATCCGGATCAGCTGCACGAGCTGGCGGAGTACCCGGACCACGCCGAGGTGTGGGTGCCGGCGATGGTCGTCTCGAGCAAGCCGATCATGACCCGCAAGGGGAAGACGATGGGCTTCCTCGAGCTCGAGAACCGGATCGCCCGCGTCGAGGCGGTGCTGTTCCCCGAGGCGTGGGGCAAGTATTCGCCGTTCCTGAACAAGGGCGCGGCCTTGTTCGTGAAGGCGAAGCTGCAGCACCAGGACGAGGACGTCAAGCTGCTCGTCGACGCGCTGTACCCGCTCGACGCGCCCGACTTGGCGCGCGTCGTCGGCGCGCAGCGCCGGGCGGCCGCGGCCCGCGGCCCCGGCGCCGGCACGCCCGCGCCCGCGCGCGGTGCCGGCGCGTCGGCGCCGCCGGCCGCGGGCGGCGCGAGCCGCAGCGCCGGGCGCGCCGCCGCGCCGCCACGGCCCGCGGCAGCGCCTGCGCGCGGCGAGCCGCCAGGCGCGCGAGGCGCGGCTCGCGCGGACGCGCCTCGCGCGCGAGCGGGCTCGCCGCCCGTGGGGGCGGCGTCCGCGGGCGCGGGCGCGGGCCGGGCCGCCGGCGCGAAGGCGCAGCGGCTGTACGTCAAGATCGCGGCCGGCCACGAGACGGGCGCGGAGCTCACGCAGCTGCAGGGACTGCTGCAGGAGCACGGCGGCTTCATGCCGGTCGTGCTGTTCTACGAGCGGGAGCAGAAGCTGCTCGCACTCGGCGATCAGTACCGGGTGAAGCCGTCTCCGCCGCTCATCCACGCGATCGAGGCGATCATGGGCGAAGGGACCGCCAAAGTCAAATAAGGCATGCTGTCCTGTGGGCAGCATGCCTTTGCTTTGGACGGGCGTATGTTGTTGTAAAGCAAAGTTAACAAATAACCAAGCCAAGTTTACAAGTTTGCTGTGAAATCGCCATTTCGGGCCTATTTGTAAACCTAAGTTCGGCTAATAGTAAGGTCGACTGTTACTACTTAGGTGGCGCAAGATTAAAAGCGGAAATGCCCTCGATAGGCTAGCTGAAGGGAAGCAATAATCGGTCG
>NZ_JBJGED010000056.1:0-14696 GCF_045062745.1 Paenibacillus sp. HJGM_3 | reverse complement strand
AGATTGCACCAAGAAGCTAGCAGCATAGTAAGATCATGGCGTAAACAGTTTCCAATGCCCTTCGGATACAACTTCGACCGCTCCATCGATCACTTTGATGGCGGTTTGATCATCAATTGCATACGCTGGCCCCTGCATCCCGGCAGCCCATCTCTCTGCTGCAGCCATCGTGTTATACGGAAGCATCTCGTGATCCAGGTGGGGAAAGATTGAAAAATCGACCAGTCTCAGCGTTTCGTCGCCACCGCCGGGTGGAGTCCAGCCAACGAAGAATTCACCAATGTTAGGTGCCATCACCATGCTCCCGGCGCTCAGTCCCACATAAACTGCCTGCAGCGACGGCAAAAGGTCTGCCAATCCGGATTGTCGCATCCAGTGGCACAGGTAGAGGGCGTCGCCGCCCGCCACCAGCAGGACGTCCGTCTCCCGGACCAGCGGCACCCAGCGGTCTACGTCGATGCTTGGCAGCGCTGTGAGCTCCAGCACGCCGACGGACTTCCAGCCCAGGTCAACCATGTGATCCTCGGAATTCCCGCTGATGAACTGCCAGGCTTTGATGCCGGGGCCGACCCAGGGGTGTCCGTACATCGCGGTGGGGATGCACAGGGCATTGGAGTCGGCGATCGGCTTGCCCAGCATGTCAACCAGCGCGTCGTGTATGCTTTTGTTCTTGATGCCTCCAGATGTGAGCAGAAATTTCATAACTTCAACTCCTCGTCTTTGTGTTCGTCAGACTTTTAATTCTTCAGACTTTTCTATATTATACCATTTCGGCGCTACGCGTAAATTTGCCGTTACTTGTGATACGGTTCTCCGCGCTGTCTGTAACTTTTGGGGCCATCCTTTGTGGGATGGCCTGTTTTATTGCCAAAATGGAAAGCGAACTTGACATTGATCAGGTTGCACGATATGCTTTCTTTGTGGAAAGTTAGCTTTCCATGGGGAGGGTGAACGCATTATCGCATTCGACACATATTCATGATGAAGAAAGGAATGAAGACAATGACGAAATTATCTTATAGTGGTTTAAAATACGGAGAAAATAATGTGGAAGTAAAAATATTGGTGGAGATACAAAAGGATTGGATTGAGATAACACATACCGAAGAAGTGTCTCAAGTAATGAATAAATCAACAGGTGAATATATCGTAGTACATCGAAATACTTTGAAATTCGATGTTGTTTCATAATAAGAGACATTGAACTTGAATCTACGAGACGCTGCCAGATTGGCACTTCCGACACTCTTTCCCGGCCTTGGAGAACCGCCTCCGGTTCACCATAACCTCTTCTTTCCGCGGGGTGTGTCGGGAATATTCCAATCAAAAAACAAATGTTACATGCACCATTCCTGCGATATCATATTCCCAACCCTACACATAGCCCCTTAAGGAATTCCGGAAAAAACTTGCCGTTATTTATGGTAGGGTTCACCTTACCATTACTAAATATCCTGCCCGATAGTTTGAACAGGCAACCGTTGATCCCGGCTGCCTGTTCGTCGTGAAGCTATCGTGCCCGTTAAAGAATCGATGCTTTTTCATCTGACACCGCACGTCGTGTCGGGGCGGCGTTTCCTTGGTCACAGCCACGTGGCAAGACTGGTTATCCACATTCCGTGGCAATCGGACAAGTTTCTTGACATCTCCAATTGACAAGAACATTGTCCGATAACTGAAAGCCCGCAATATACACGAACTTGACTCGGTCGACCCTCCAAGCATAATAAATCGATTATTCGTTTCGCCCGGCCAAGTGCTTGGCGAGAAACTTCTCGGCTGTCTCATAGAACTTCAGTCGGTTCTCCGGCTTGGCGAAGCCGTGCCCTTCGTCCGGGAAGAGCAAATACTCGTAGTCCAGTCCCCTCTCTCTGACCGCATCGACGATCTGCTCCGATTCGGCTTGCTTAACTCGCGGGTCGTTGGCGCCCTGAGCGATCAGCAGCGGAATTTTGATCGCATCGACTTTAAACAACGGGGACCGGGATTTGAGGAACTCTTCCTCAAGATCGGGATTGCCGACCCTTTTGTGAAGCATGGCAAGCATTGGCGCCCAATACGGTGGAACGGAGCGGATCAGCGTGACCAAGTTGCTTGGGCCGACAATATCCACTGCGCAACAGAACAAGTCCGGGGTGAACGTCGCGCCGACCAATGCCGCGAAGCCGCCGTACGACCCACCGTATATCGCCACTCGGTCCGGGTTCGCATAACCCATCTGCACCGCCCATTCCACGGCGTCGACGAGGTCGTTATGCATGGCGCCCGCCCACTCCTTATTGCCTGCGTTGAGAAAATCTTTCCCGTATCCAGTCGAGCCCCTGAAGTTGACAGACAGGCAGGCATAGCCCCGGTTCGCCAGCCACTGATGCACGGAATGAAAGCCCCAGTGGTCTCTCCCCCACGGTCCGCCGTGTACGTTCAGTACCATCGATACGTCCTCCCGCTGTCCCAGCGGAAACGTGATGTAGCCGTGAATCGTCAGGCCGTCGCGCGATGTAAAAGATACCGCCTCCATCGCCGCCAGTTCGTACTCAGCCAGAACCGGATTGGCATGAAACAGGAACGTTCCTACGCGGGCTTGCCTATCGTAGGTGTAGTAAGCGGACGGCTCCCTGTCGGATTGGAATGTGATCAGCCACTTGCGGTCTTCGAGATCACGGCTGCTGATCTGGAAGTCTCCGTCATGCAGACTGCGAATCGCTGCAAAATCCTCTTCCACCGCCGCATCCAGCACCGCCCATTGTTTTCGCTCCCTGACGAACGCAACAGCTTGAACCTCATACGTATCGGGATCGAGCATGACTTCTCCGACATCGTATTGCGGGTCCTCCGCTACTACACGGTATGTCCCTTCTTGGGCATTCATCCGGACCAGACGGCCCGAGTTCGTATTTCGCGAATCGATGACGAACAGCTCCTTGCCGTCTTTGGTGAAACCGATTGGACGGCTAGACATGGCGTCCTCGCTGTTCCAGGACACAATCGTTTTCCAATCGGAGCCCTCGTCGTCGCGGACCAGCAGGTCAGCCCCGCCGTCCGGCGTGGCGGCGCCGGCCCCCCGCACATGTAGATCGGCGTCAACCACCCAGCCGAGGATGTTACCGGGGTTTTTGGCGACAAGCGATAGCTCTCCAGTTGCAATGGTAAGGCGATAGACGTCATGCGCGGCTACATTCTCCTTATTCAGCGCGACGAGGACCTCGTCCGGATGATCCTTGCTGGTTTTGATGACTTGCGCCTGCACATTCTCGAACGGTGTCAGGTCCCTGACTTCCTTGTTCTCCAGATTGACAGAATAGAGCCGCCAGTTTTCGTTGCCTCCAGCATCCTGCCCGTAGAGGATATGCTTGTTGTCGTACCCCCAGAAATACCAGCGGATGCCTCGATCGCGGTCATGAGTAATAGGCTCTGACGTGTGCTCTCCGGCACGACCGACCCAGATGTTGAGAACGCCCTCATCTGGAGCCAAATACGAAATGTACTCGCCATCCGGAGATAGCCGCGCTTGCGTTTTGTCCGGGTTGCCGAAAAGGATTTCTCTCGGGATCAACCGGACTGCCGATGCGGAATTGCTCATGGACAACATCTCCTTTGGAGTAAAATAGATGGTCTCCATCCGGTAGGTATCTTGTTGTCTTCTATCAGATTAAACTATTTTACCAGAAAGAGGAAGTGTGGGAGCAGTAAAAATACTCCGAGTAAGGGGGGCAGAGTAATACTGCCCGTTTACCTCAGCAACAACGGCAGCCGATTGAGTTCCGGCTGCCGTCATTTGGTGATTGAACTCCCTCAGTACGATTCAGTTTTCTCACAAATGCTCGCTTATCCGCAGGATTTCGCCCTTGCCAGATTAACGGATGATTATTAAAGCAGCCCTAGTTGAGGACCGGGACAACATGAAGGCGTGAGGAAATAGAGGGGAGATTCAAAACCCCATATCCTTCCATATACTGCACGCTTCTCCACGCCGCCCCTGGAGGTTTTCACTCCCATGTCTCAACGGGTCTTTGCCCTCTCATTCCTTCGTTACGCCTGTCCAAGGGGTGGAGGCCGGTCTTGCTATCGTTACGGGTCTTTGCCCTTTGGTTCAATCGAATCCGGTATTCCGTGCTTTCTTTTGAAATCCCGCGAATAAGCCAAAATTTGTACGACGAAACGGTTGGATATTACTTTAAGCTGCTAGCTGAAGTGGCATCGTTTTATGAGGATTGTAGACTTCGTTGCCGCGAGCCATTCCAACGAGTATACGAGCTAATTTACCGCACAGTTTCATAAGAGACCTCATTTTCTTCATTTTTTTCACCTGTACATTGTACGCATGCATAGCTTTGAATTCTGGATTGTTCCCCACCAAACTCATCGTCATCATGAAGATGAAACGCCGAAGGCGAGATCGTCCGCGTTTACTAATTTTCATCTGCCCTGTCCATTTGCCAGAGCTTGCTTCAGCGAGGTTGAGGCCAGCATGCCGAAGTAATGCATTGCCGTGTACAAAGCCGCTTAAATCCCCTGCCTCACCAAGAATTCCAGCTAATGAAATGGCGTTAATCCCTTTTACAGCAAGCATAGATTTAGCAAACGGAATGCGGTCTAATACAGCAATAATCTCTGTCTCTACTACTTTCAGCTGCTGGCAAGCAAGATCGTATTCAGCGAGAAGCTGCTTTAAATGAAGCTTGTACGCATTTGTAGCTTGTTTAGAGCCAACAGAATGCCTGGCAAGAGCAATAAGAGTTCGAGCCTTTCTTTCACCAGGTTGACGCTTCATTAGGGACTTCCAACTGAGTACCACGTCTTGTGGCTCTAATTTCCCCAGTTCTTCAGGTGTTGAGAAAAGCCGTAATGTGGCTAATGAGCCTTTGCACATAAGGTTTTTAAAGACTTGTCGCAACTCAGGGAACACAACGTCAACCCAACGGTGGATTTGATTCTTTGCACTAACGAGTCTCGTCACAACAGAGTCCCGATTCGAGAGAAAGACTCGAAGCTCTTGAAAGGCTTCAGGTGTGTTGCGAGTGAACGAGTAGTAGCCGTTCTTAACCATGTCGGCAATAACGAGAGCATCCTTTTTGTCGCTCTTAGATGGCCTGTTGTCACGGTTTTCCTTATTCTTTTTCACGAGATGAGGATTGACGAGGACAACCTCGTATCGACGCTCGGAGAGCCATTTAGAGAGGTTAAGCCAGTAATGACCGGTAGGTTCCATGCCCACAATTGCCAAGCTAAGACTATGAGCTGCTTGAAGTGAATGAATCCACCGTAGAAGATTTTGAAATCCTTCTTCATCATTCGAGAAGGATATGGGATTACCGACTACGATTCCACGGAAGTTAACTGCACGTGCGACATGAAATTGCTGGGCGATGTCGATCCCCACGACAAGATGCTGAGCGGTAATTTTTTCAATGAGTTGATTTTGTTTGTTCTGCGCTTTAAACTTCATAGTAGAGCGTCCTCCTAGATGATGGGATTTTAAGGGCTATGACCCGTTGCGTACTCCCATCGTACCGAGGCGCTCATTTTTTTGCAAAGCTCAAAATTAACGCTCTACAGGAATGCTATCGTTCCTCGATAGTTCAACGATAAGTCGATTTCCGATATAAGTTAAAACTTTCTTATGGTTCCATATCTGAGCTTCAATATAAGGTAATGTTTGTTCTGAAAAAGTCCATTTCTTTCCAAGCAGTTCTGTTACATTACTTATTAAGAGTACTCTGGCTTCAGAAAGTGTAAAAACACGTCCGTGATATTCAGCTTGATAATGTTCGGTAGGTTTATACTTCCAAGTCCCATAGGATACCATACTATCTGGATACGTGAAAGTAATATCATGCTCATCAAAAATTGATATCGGTATACTAATCTTGTCATATTGGGATCCTGCATGTTCTTCTACGATATCTGAAGTTCCCAGGAGTGTATAAAAGGGATATTCGGCTTCTGGTTGACCTCCTTTTTTAATAAAACTATTCCTTAACCATTCCTCTGTTTCTAGTCTATCTTCCATGTACTTCTTCGGCTGCTTAAATCTTGAAACCAAAGGTGAATCACCTGAAAGATTCTCCATTATTTTTAGAGCCTCTGATTCAGACAGTGCGGATAAACTTTGAAAAGGTAATGCTCCTTTTCTGAAATAGTGCGTAACATAGTCCATATTCTACCCTCACTAGTTAAAGATTTTCCTTCTTATTTCATCCAACAATATAGCTTTCTCCTCTTCAGAAGTGGCATCTGAAAGCTTAACGTGCTGCAACAGGAGGGATCCAGGGCTCGAAGCTGCATACGTGTCATCCCACCCACATTAGTAATCATCACAACCACTAAAATATTCCACAATAGACCACACTATCCTGCCCGTTTACTTCAACAGGAAACGGCAGCCGATCTTTGGGCCGGCCGCCGTCATGTCATGATTGAACTATCGCCCCCGTTAGAGCGTAACTGCCTATTCTTTTCCGCGATTTGAGACAAGAACGAATAGATCACTCAATAGGTACTCGCACAATTGTCGACCACCTGTCGGAGATGGGGCTACACCAATTGACGAGAATCTCGCGTCGTTCGCCTCTGATTTTGTATCCTTTTTGATTTATATATTCGACAATTTCATCAAAAGTTAGATGACACTCATAATGATGTCCACGATGAAGTTTTTGCGCGCAGAGTCCTTGCTTCTCACTGATGAATCTGGTTACTGGAACCAGTTGATCTATATATCGCTTATCCACAAGTGATTTAGCTTTATCATACATGTCATATGTAACAATATCGGGGACCTGCATGAATTGTGTAAAAGACCATTGCCCATCATCATGCTTCTTGTGCCAAATGTATTCAGCAGGCATCAACTTAAACTGATACCCAAGCGTCTCTTTCGTTATCCTCTTAATCTGGTTTACGATTTTTGATATGACCCAGCCTCCCTGCTCCGGTAATCCAGTCCAATCCAAGCTAGATTTTCCCTGAAAAATGATAAATTGTAATACAGGGACATCAATAATTTCAATTGCATCCGCTTTCATAAAATCAACCGCACCCCTAATTTATGGAATATGCTTTTATTGTTAGTAAATCAGCTTAGCCCTTCTTTGCTTCTACTAAGCTGGCCGTTAGTTGAACAGGCCGCCGTATAATCTCCTCGATACCCGGTGGATTGCATCGACGTTATTTTAACTTGTATTCAAGGAAATGTTTTTTTGTTATTCCTTTTACTATACTGGTTCACTGTCCACTATAGTAAACAATCAAATGTAATTGCTCTATAATGCTTTCTTCACCGGAATCCATAATTCCTCAAAGTATTTACCATCAGGTGCAGTATAGTAAATTTCCATATTTGGCCCGATTGCATGGTCATAATCGGAGGATGGGAGCCATTCGCTATTTGCTTGTTTGAATAGAATGGGAATTTCCGCACCTATCTGGTCTGTTTTTTCACTTCTAAATACTGCCCAGGTGGTTTTCGGAATCTGCACGACTTTAAAACCTGTTGTATTATTGTCCGTCTTTTTCAGTGCGCAAATCAAGTAGGGGTAGATATTGTCGCCCAGATCTGAATAACCACATACCGCATTTATCACAAAGCTTCCATCCTCGAGTGGAAGACCACGACCATCTGGGTAACGCGCTCCTCCTGCAGCGTCAAATAATTTTTCGTAGTTGCCGTTTTGACGGCACTCATCCCAAAAAACCGGAATTTTCTCGGTTTCATCGAGTCTGAAATTTCGTTCAATACCAAAAACTTCAAACGCTTCTCTTTCTTCAATCCGCCAATTCATAGCCTGAACTCCTTTGATTTTTATTTTGGAAAGTAAGCACACATTTTTCGATAAGAACTGCTCTCTGTCCAGATTTAATGAGAGTCAAGATATTCCCTCAGGATCGGTGATATTGAATTGTCGATGTCCATTGCCGTGGGTCACAATGTCGCTTACGGTAACACCTGTATCCCTCAAAATTGCATATGCAGTATCGATTTCCTTGGCGGCGATCGCGTATTTATTTTCCTTTGATTCAGATTATTTTTGATCATCCTGAACGATGAGAATCCCAGTTCTCTGCATATCGAAGTAGCCGGTACATGAACCGTTTCCCCTGGCACGAGGCAGCCGGAGAAAATCCTTATAGAAGGGCTCTACATTCGGATAGTTATCAACACGGATACACACTACGGCGACTCGATTCTCGATTACAGATTGAACCATTGTTTCATTTATCATCCTCCCTAAGTAGACTCGTTCCACTAATAAAGATACCAATAGGGACAAAAATCTATCATGATAAAATAAATCGACTATTGTAAGTATCCTGCCCGTTCGAACAGGCCGCCGTAATGCCGGCAGCCTGTCGATATTGTGCTATTGTTCTTCGTTAGTTCAGCGTTAGTTCAGCGTTAGTTCAGCGTTATGACAGTTCACAACTTATCCTATTCTTTCGGTTCATACGCACCTAATTCATTTCCAAACGGATCCACGAACTTAATCACCCAACCGAAGTCTTCCTCTTGGTATATTCTGATCAGCGTATTGTTCTCGGTTAATGTGGCGTGCAATGCTTTAATATTTTTGGTCAAAAACATAAAAGCGGGCATTGGAAAGTCATCTTCCGATAACCATGCAACTTTCGTGTCTTTACTGCTGCGATGAAGCATTAATAGTGGTCCCTGACCAAATTTTAACCATCCTTGAGCCATAACCTCTAATCCAAGCACTTTGGAGTACCACTCGGTTCCTTTTGCGATATCGTTTACCGGCAACTGAACATGATCTACGTACTCGATCAGCTTATCCTTCGTTCCAGTAATTACATTGTTCGTTTGCTCCGACATATTTACTTCCTCCCTACTTTGGTTATTGTGAAGCAATTTGAATGCACTTGGAACAAGGTTGGGTTTGTAACCTTCGGAATTTTTCCCTCGAATACGTTTCGTCGAATACATTCTTGCATTTTCGCTCGTAATTATCACCCCAATAAGGCAACGATCGGACGTTTTTTTAGATAATCTTATCATGGCTGATCAAATTCTGTATGTCATTTTTTATCAACTTTATTTGAGATTCGTTTCGCAATCCTGACCTATTAGTTCAACGAACAACGGCAGCCGCTCGAGTGCCGACTGCCGTTATGTGGTAATTGAGCTATATATCGTTCTCCATTATCGGAATGACCTAAAGATCTCATGTTGTTAACCTCGAATAAATCTTCGTTGCATCCCCATAGGCGTAGTACTCTTCAGCAAAATATAATCACGGAATCATTGAACTTATTGAGTCTTCGCTCGAAGAAAGCAAACCTCAAGAGGATATGTACAGCCCTGGTCCCGTAACCCTTCCCCCGGTGATCTCTGTCGATTCGAATTCCGATGCTGAATGTACCGTTTCTTTCATCAATGCTGTTCAGGTTAATTCCACCCACATTTTCGCCGTCCAGACTCTCAATGGTAAACATTAGACGGTTCGATGAAAAGTCGGAAAACCTTTCCGCAATAGATTTTGCTTCCGAGATTGTTGGCGCGATAATTCAACGGAACACTCTACAAGCCGATTCACCGTCAAAACGACTTACACCACACAAACACCGCCGTTTACGCCTAGGTTCTTCACTTATTTCGATTTTTGGGGAAACAGCCACGTACATGGGGTAGTGCATTTATTGACTTAGCGTGCATTTTCGTTAACGTGTTGGCGGTACCCTTAAACGCTCTTCCAAAATCACGCGCAGCTCATCAGGAATCCGTTCAAACTCGACCCCTTTCCCCAAAAACAAAAGCCAATCCGCATAATACGCCAGCGTCTCAACATCGGTCACATCCAGTTGAACATTGAAAATCCCGCTCGACTGAAACATCCCAGTAAAGGACAACATAATCCCCGGCGGGTGCATACGCTTAAAACGCTGAATCCCAGTCATATCAAGCTTCACAACAAGATTGGACTCACGGGCACCAAGCAGTTTTTTGCTTAAAATCTCTTGCTCAGACCACTTCATCTCCTGCTCAGAAATTACCGAATCCCGCAGCATCTCAACAGGCAAATAACGAAACTCATCCGTATCAAAATCATAAACCTCGACCCGCCACTGAGCGTTCGAGTTAAAAATATGCAGCAAAAAAACGTCCATCAACTGCGGCCAGCCCGGACTCAGCTCATAAGTCAAGCGCAAGTGCCTGTCCCGCACAGCAAGCGAAATCAGCTGGTTCAGCTCCGCAGGCGCCGCATCATCGAGCTCCAAAAGATTAGGGTTGGCAGGATTTGTATTTTCAAAAAGCAAGATATTATTCAGCTCGATCAGCTCGTCTTGCTGGGTTTGCGAAGCGATGCCGATAAGTTTTTCAGTGATTGAACGGCGATTTTGCAGATAAGGCAGCTGCGAATTTTTCGAGGCGATAAAGCTGATAAAAATCGCCTTCAGCTCTTCTGGAGTGAACCGGACGGCGGGCAAATACTGATTTTGCAGGACAAAGTAGCCGCCACCGCGTCCAAGCTCGGTCGTCAGCGGAAAACCCATTGCCTGAATCTCGTTAATGTCGCGGATCGCCGTCGCGCGGGAAATCTTGAACTCCCGCTGAATCTCGGCAATCGTAAAATGCGCGCGGTTATTGATGTAGCGCATGATCAAGTTCACTCGTTCTGTTTTCTTCATGATTTTATTGTACCAAAAATGTAGCAAAAAAAAATGTCAGTACTGATAGATAAAACTTTACTTTCTTGATTTTCAATAAAGAGTATCATTTTTTGATACATTCGGCTAATAGAATCAATCTTGTAAAAAATAAATCCACTAGGGAGAGAACAAAATGGCTAATTACGCAATCCAAACAATCTCGGAAAACTACAAAATGACTGCTTTCGGTGTTTCACTTGAAGACTACAACGATTGGGCAGGTAATGCAGCAAAAACTGCAGCGAAAAAAGCTGAAATCACTGAAAACGGCAAGCTTGCTGAACTTCTCGCGCTCGCTGACGGGCAAGAATATCAAATCAACTACGTCATCGACGGCAAGGGTTGGCGCGGCTTCGGCGTCATGGGTGAATTCGACGTAGAAGGTGCGGTCGTCCTGAATTTCCTCGCTGGCGACTACCTCGTCGTGCCTGGTACAGGCGCTGACAAAGACCGCCTTGCTGACGAAATCACAGGCAAAGTTTTCGGCGGGATGTTGCAAGAAATCACAGACTACAAATACGTTGGTCCTGGTAACTCAACATTCGTCAAAGCTGCTGAAAACGGTGAATTCTATGGCGAAATGTGGCTTCGTGTAAAGAAAGTCGAAGGCTAATCTCCGTCTCATTCGACGAAATCAAAAACCAAGGTCTGTCAAATTTGACAGACCTTGGTTTAAGAAGAAAAACACTTGAAAACCTCACTTCATTTTTATTCTTGCAATTTTGGCGACGGCTATGCCCTTTTTGAACTCGTCGGGGTTGCTACAATTCGCTGAGTTCGGCGCAAAGTAATTTTAGATATACTGGAAATCCAATCGTAGCAACAAATCCCGGGATTACCGATCGTGAGCCTTTTGTAGCGGAGCCTGACCTCTCAGAAGTTAAACCTGGATAATAGGAGCACTCACATGACAAATTACTCACTTGAACACAAAAAATCTTTCACATTGACCGCTTATGGTTTTTCAATCCAATCAAATTTTCAAGACATGCAGGCTTTGCAAAAGGAAAAAGCTGAGTTTTGGGGCAGACTCAAGGCTGACGGGCGTTTTGATAAGCTCAAAAACGCCGCCAAAGACGATCGCGAATGGTCAGTGAACGAGGTTTATCAAGGAAAACCGTGGAATTATTTTGCTGTAGAAGCTGGAAAATCAGTGGCTGACGCAACGCGCATCATCGAGTTTCCAGAGAGCGAGTACATCGTGGTCGCAGGAAATGGCGACAAAGAAACTTTGTTTGATCAGCTGACTTACCGTGCTTTTGGCGAAGTCTTGGCCCATATCACCGACTATGCATACATCGGCGGTCCAAATGCAACTTATCGCATAGATAACGGCGACGGCACTTTCTATGGGGAATTTTGGGTGCCCGTTGTTAAAAAATAATTCATAACCACCGGCTTAAATCAGCCCTATAAGGGCATGATACAAGCAAGCGCATCTAAGGCGCACTGAAGATCTGCCAATCGCTAGTGTTCACGGGCTGAGGGAAAACGGGTCAATGAGTTCCTTCATCGTTAAAAAGCCAGTCAGATCAAAGCTTTGATCTAACTGGCTTTTTATTTTGAGTCTCATTCGTACCTATAAAAGTCTCATTTGTTTCTATAATCAGTCTCAGTTTGTAATCATTACTCACAATCCAATGTGTGCGTAATGGTTACAATTGAGACTAAAATCAAGTCAAATTGGTCGGTCTAATGGTTATAAACGAGACTTTGTGCGAGTTCATTGAGACTTTCCGTTATTATACCTACAACTGAGACTTTCAAAAATGCAGGATTAATCATAAAGCTACTCTTGTTTTACTCTTTTTCGTCGAGAAAGTGATATCCCGCCAAAGCCGCTAATGACAGCAATGTAAAACCCTAAATCGTACCACCAGCCTGAGTTATATATTTCATATACTCGAATTTGGTGCTTAAAAATGCCAATAATGAGTGAAACAGGTGCAACCCAGCCATGCCAAATCCCCCAGAAAAAACCTGCGGGATGATGAGAATTATTCACTCCATCGCCAGGCACACACCCCGTTAATGAAAGAGCAGTAAAAGTCATAAGTACCATTATTAATAAAAACCTTATTTTCATATCTCAGCACCATCCAGTCAATAAGATTATCTCAGCAATTCCTCCGCTTCATATTTTTCCTAGAAGTAGGTAATTCGCGAAGTAATTACGCATTCCTGCCCATTCAACGGAAAACGGCAGCCGATCGTGTGCCCGGCTGCCGTCATGTCGTATTTGAACTATCGTGCCCGTTACGTTAACGATTCATTTGGATGATCTCATAAGTCCAAGAAGTTCTTCGTAGATACTTGGATTAGCTCAAATGAATTCTTCCCCGTAAAGATCAGACGGGACTCCCTTCAGGGGCTACACATGTCAAGATGCCGTGATTTCGACTGACCATTACGTGATCCCTATTAATGATTAGGTCAGCCAATAAAGCCTACATTGCTCAAAGTATAGATTCACGTCCTCCTGTCATATACTGTACTGTGCCACTATTAGTCCGATTCTCTTCTTTTGAGGACGGGCTTTTTTGTTTTGATTAGCTGCCCGTTTGTTTAAAGAGCGGGACTGCAATAAAAAAACGATTGATCGGCCCCACCGCTGCGCTCTTGTACTCCGTTAGTTGAACGAACAACGGCAGCCGATCGTGTGCCGGCTGCCGTCATGTCGTGATTAAACTATCGAATACAATAGCTAAATTTTAACCGCCTTTCAATAGGGCGGTTTTCTTTAGGACGAAAATCAACATTAAGATTTAACATAGCCTATGTAAAAGAAAAGGGACAGGCACGTTACACCCATCCCGTTTTTTAGATACTAGTTTGAAACCCTATCCATGTACTAAATGCTTCAATAACACTGTTTGCCTCGATGCCGCAGTCTTTCCTTAGAACGTTGGTGTCTCAATGCGGTCAAACGTGTCAGGGTCAAGTACCAAAAACTTGCCTGTCATTGTGTCCGCTGTGCGAATATCCTTGAAATCCTCCGTAGTTGCTTCAACATTACGGGCAGTGCTGTTCGGTGCTACTGTCTCACTCATTAACAAGATGTCCGAACTAATCCCGTTGATAGCCATATTGTCAATCTGTACTGTAACGGCTTTGCCAGTCTTGTTTTGAATCGTAAACGTCGGGTAGCCTTCGGATGTCATACCAGTAAAGGTAACTTTCACGTTCGGAGTATCAACCAGAACCTTTCCTTGGACGGGCACAGGTGACGGAGTCGGTGTTGGCGTAGGTGTCGGACTAGGTGTTGGAGTCGAAGTATTATTGATGGTGATAATACCTGCGTCAGCCATATTCTTTAATACCTGTGCTAACTGGCCACGAGTTACATACTTATCTCCACCGAAACTACCGTCACCCATTCCAGTCATTAGGTTGTGTTTATTAGCCCACTCAGCGGCAGGAGTCCACCAACCTGAATCGGAAAATACAGACGTAGCGGTAGCACCTGCAATACCTCCAAACAATGTCGAACTTGCAATAATAGTAATCAATATTGTCTTTTTCATCTAATGTGTTCCCCCATGTTGTTTAGTTTTGCTTTTCTATTTTACGGCAGGGGAAGAAGTTAATCATTCCACTAATTTTACCAAATAAGGGTTACTTTACCTCGTTGATATGCCCATTCTTAAACCACGTTCTACTTCCTGTTTGTTAAGTGAACAAAAGAGGAGTATTGGCAGCAGCTCCTTCACCGCGTTATGCATTTTGATATGCCCCGTCCTCAAATACAATAACGTCGTCGTTGAAGGATTTTGAAATAAATCACTTGCCCCGTCTATCGATCAAATCCCAGATCGCCTGTACTACTGCATCTGGACGATCTACATGGATCCCAGCTGTGTCCTGCATCTTTGATCGCACGGTTCTCACATCGTGGAACCGATTTGGCGAATTTCGTATAGAAGTCATATTTGATAAGCCAATTGAATTATCCTGCCCATTACTTCCCTCGGTATTAAGGAATTTTCTCACGTATGCTCGCTCATTCGCAGGATTACGCCCTCTTGAAAAAC
>NZ_JBJGED010000055.1:0-16937 GCF_045062745.1 Paenibacillus sp. HJGM_3 | reverse complement strand
TTCTTAGAACGGAAGGCTAGATCACGATATAGTCCGATGCTTCAGGAATGGCGGTAGATCGCCGACTTGAGCCGGTACTCCTTCGGAGTCGTGCCGTACTGCCTCTTGAACAGCCGGTAAAAATAGCTTTCGTTGCCGAAGCCCACCTTCTCCATGATCTCCGCCACCGTTAGATCCTGGTGCTCCAGATAGACCTTGGCCTGGGACAATCGGGTCTGGTTAATGCAGTCCACCACCGTCATGCCCTCCTGCTCCTTGAACACCTGTCCCAGATAAACATGGCTCATCCGGAGCATGTCGGCGATCTTCTGTACGTTCAGGTCGGGGTCGGAATAGTGCTTCCCCACGATCTCCTTGATCGTATCGGCAATCAGCCGCGATTTCTCGTCGCGACCGCTTTGACGCTTATCGAACACTTCACGGATCGCATCCATCAGCACCTCCTGGATTTCCTCCAGGGTCTCCTTCTCCAGAATGCGCTGGTTGATATCCTGCAAATTGACGGAAACCGGATTGAGCTTATTATGATTCATTTCACTTACGGTATTGTTAAGCGTGACCACCATATGCAGCAGAGCCGAAAACATATTCTCAAAGCGGAACGTACGGACAAGCTCCATCCATCGCTGTACGCCGTCTTCAATGCTCTCCCTGTCCCCGCTTTTTAATCCCTCTATCAGTTGGCGTTCCAGCGCCTGTGGAATGTGAAACTGCTCGCATTCTTCGTTATGTTTCACCTTATCGGGGTCGATCATCGCCTGCTTGCCCAAGATCATCCGGTAATTGGAATTCCGGAGCGCCTGCGAATAATGAGTGGTAATTTCCCGGTATCCGCCAAAAATGCGGCTCAGCGTAACGGAGAAAGTAAGTTGGTAGTAATGGCGTACCGTCTCCTGCGCCTCCCGGAACGCCTCATGCAGACCGCCAAGCTCCAGCCCGTCGCCGCGGCTGCTGATCACAAAAGCGAGATGATCGCTCCTCATATCCACGGCTTCGCAGGAATAGCGGCGACGCAGCAGCTCCTGCCCGATATTGGAAATCGCAAAATATAGCAGCGACAACGCTGTGTCGGCCGTCCGACTGGATAGCTCGCGCAGGTTATCGATCCGCACCACGGCCACAACCAGGCTTCCCTGCGGCCAAATATCGATGCCGTACTGCTCTCGGCTTTGCCCGAATTCCTGATCGGATACGCTTGCGCTTGTCGTAATCAGGCTCCGCAGGCGATACACCTTGGCGATGTTAATTTGGGCCGTCTGGTCCTTCTCCAGCTCCTTCAGCTTGTCTGTCATCTCCGAATAGCTGGACGCAATAACGGACAGCTCGTCCTGGGGCTGGTTCGTTTCCTGGGCTCCACTCTGCCTGACCAACGTAAGCAGATGGCCCACAGGCCGGTAGAGCCGGATGGAGAAGTAGACTGAGATTAGGATCGTCATCAGCACAACCGAGAACGTGACCGCAGCAGCCGTCCATTTCAACTGCCGGACGTTGTTCATCATGAGATCGTAATCCTGAAGGCTGATGATCTGCCAGTCGTTCATGCCCCGGGTCAAATACGTCACTCTGTATTTTTCCCCCTGATGACTGTAGGTGAAATTATCCAGCATTTTGCCCGAGGAGGTAATCCGCTGAAGCAGCGAATTCTTGATATCCAGCTGCTCGGGGAGCATGCGGTCATTCGATATAAGCACTTTACCGGCGCTGTCGGTTACGAAGATCACATCGTTCTCCCGCTCCGCCAGAGCATTAAGCGTTTCCACATTGTCCAGCATCCAGGTCGGCTTAATATTGAGCACGAGGAAATTCCCGTTCACCGAATTAACGGAGGGGCCATCGTACACGAAGAAGGAAAAGACATCGAAGCCCTCGCCCTTGCCATCCAGCTCCATGGGAATCAGCTGCAGCTTAGGAACCGTCGTATGCGACTTCACATAACGGCTCAAGGCGTCATAGATCTGATTATTTTCGAGATTATGATTCAGGGAAGAGAAATAACGGCCCTGCTTGCTGTTATAGAAAACAATCGAATGGAGATAGGGGGAGGTGGCCACTAGTCGGTTCAACTTTTCCAGCTTCAGAATGCTCTGCTGGAATTCGCCGCCGGATTTGAGTGCGATCATATCTTCATCATTGAAGATGGACACGGCCAGATCCTTGACGATGCCGTTCATGTTCTCAATGTTATAATTGATCTGAGTCAGCAGCTTGCGGTCCGCGTCATTTTGCATGCTGGCCACCTTGCTTTGGGCATTCAAATAGAGGATGACCGAGGTCATCACCAGGATCACGACGACCGGAATGAAGCCCAGCAAAATCCGCTGCAGATATTTCCGCGACCGAAGCCCTTGAAGAACATTCATGCCTAACCTCTCCCGAAAGCGAACTTGTGCCCATACTATATATTGTCCCGTTCCCCTTGTCAATCCGGACAAGCTTCTCAGGCTGCATCAGTTCACTTGATGGTGATAGTAAGCTTTCAGGATACGATAAAATACCTTCATCCTTTTCGGCACCGAAAATACTTTTCCTCTAAAATAGGAGAACGCTGAACGGCTTCCACGCTTCGTGTTGCACTCCATGCAAGCCGCCAGTAGGTTTTGGGGCAGATCCGAGCCGCCTTTGCTGGCGGGGATGATATGATCGACTGTCGTTCCGGGACGTCCGCACCACAAACATGTGTAATGATCCCGCTTCAGTGCAGCTTTTCGATAGTCACGAAATAAAAATGGGTTGTATAGTAATTGGATGGTCTGCTCGTCTATCCATATGGCACGGGCCCTATTCACTTCCCTCCAAGCTCGGTCAAGCACACATGGGGTGAGTTTTTGGCCATCCACATTGAGAACATTGATCATCGTCCATCGCCTCTCGAATGGGGTAGTATCAAGGATTGTAACTCATTATTAAACGAATCCTGTGCCTAGGATTCCTTTGATGGGATGCAACTACTCTTCTTCTTGCAGGTCGATCCTGAGAAAAAAGCAAAAATCCACCACCTATTGCGGTAGTGGATTTACATGGTGGTGCGCGGGACTGAACCCCCTGCCGGGGTTCGCCTCCCCAAGTTCGCCACACATGCAAAAACCCGGCCTCGTGCGGCCGGGTTTTTCATGGTGGAGGCGAGGGGAGTTGAACCCCTGTCCGAAGATAACGCCACACCGACTTCTACGGGTGTAGTCACGGTATTGATGTCACCCGAGCGTCGTCCCGTAACCGACTACGCGTTGGGTCAGCCTGATTATCTTCTTCCGTCGACCCCAGGCGGAGACCGAGCGGCGTATCCCACTAAAGTTGAGCCCCTATCCTAGCACATGGGCGATGCGAGGTAGAAGCCGCGTCACAGGTTATTAAGCTGCGAGAGCGAGTTTTGGTTGTTGGTTGCCATTTAATTGGCTTTAGCGTTTTAGAGTGGACGCGTCCCCACTACCCGCAATCGATGCTCGAACTATCCCCGTCGAATCCAAAAACGCCCCCAAGTTAGAAGGTGTTGCCGGAAGTCAGAAAAATGTTCCTTCCCCAGCTTCCACTCTGGGAAAGGAACCCAATCAGATGGAGAAGAAGAAAAAAAGGTTAGCAACAAGGTCTAGATGACTCGTTGCACTTTCAGTATACCACATGAACCAACCCTTATGGGGATGTGGTTTTTGGGAGTCGAGGCCCAAATTGTCAAGCCTGCCAGATGCCACCGAAAGCGCTATTATTTGGCGACCTTCTGCTTCTCGCGAAGAGCGCGCTGAATGTCGCGCTGTGCATCGCGCTTTGCCTCGGTCTCGCGCTTGTCGTACTGCTTCTTGCCTCGGCCGATGCCGATGAGCAGTTTGGCGTAGCCATTGCGCACGTAGATCTTGAGCGGCACGAGCGCGTAGCCCTGCTGCTTGGTCGTCCCGATCAGCTTGCTGATCTGCTCTTTGTGCAGCAACAGCTTGCGCGCTCGCGTAGGATCCGTCGGATTGTGCCGGCCGCCCTGCTCGAACGGGCTGATGTGCATGTTGTGCACGAACGCCTCTCCGTTCCGAATAGTACAGAAGCTGTCCGAGATGTTTGCCTTGCCCATGCGGATGGACTTGATCTCCGTCCCGGTCAGCACCATACCGGCCTCGTACGTATCCTCGATGAAATAGTCATGGGAAGCTTTCTTATTCTGGGCGAGCTGCTTGCCCTCGCTCTTCTTGCCCATGCCAATCACCCCTTCAACAAACGTTCCAAACGGTCAGGAGTTAATTGTATCAACTCCATGCGGAGAAAGCAATGGAGCCGGGTGAGTATAGTTATTTTTTCCGCTTGCTCGCCTTGCGTGCGAAGCTGCGCATCGCCTTGCCGGCGTCGCCGCCGCCGGACCCGCCGGCCGCAGCGCCCGCACCGCCGCGCGAGCCGCCCTTGCGGCGCTTGCCCGGCCCGCCGCCGTTGGCGCTGCCGGCGCTCGCGCCGGAGCGGCTGCGTGGGCCGCGGTCCGGCCACACGACGGCGGGGCCGCGCTCGCCGGCGTCGCCGACCGGCGGCAGGCCGATGCCGGCGGCTGTGCCGCCGTCGCCGGCCGGCCCGCGGCGCTCGCGCTCGCGCTTGCCCGGGCGCGCGCTAGCGCCGCCGCGTCGCCCGCCTGCAGCGGCACCGCCGCCTGCGCCTGCGGCCTCGCGCCGCTCACCGCCGCGGCCGCTCGCCGCCGGCTCGCCGGAGCGGCCCCCGCGCTTGCCGCGCTGGCCGCGCCCGCCTGCGCCTTCGTCGCGGCGCCCACCACCGCTGCGGCGGCCGCCAGCGCCTCCGGCGCCGAAGAACTTCTGGCGCGGCTTCATGTCCACCATCTCGAAATCGATGGTGTGCTCGTCCATATTGACGCGCGCCACGCGCACCTTCACTTCGTCGCCGATGCGATAGATCTTGGACGTGCGCTCGCCGACGAGCGCATGCTGCATCTCATGATGATGATAGTAATCATCATGCAGGTCGCTGAGCCGGATCAACCCCTCGACGGTGTTGTCCAGCTCGATGAACATGCCGAAGCTCGTCACGCTGCTGATGATGCCCTCGAATTCCTCGCCGACCTTGTCGAGCATGAATTCGGCCTTCTTCAGCGCATCCGTGTCCCGCTCGGCGTCGACGGCGAGCCGCTCGCGGTCGGACGACTGGAGCGCATAGTCCGGCATCCGGCTCGACAAGTACTCGTACCGCTGATCGCTCAGCGAGCCTCCGTTCTCGAGCACCTCGCGGATGACGCGATGGATGATCAGGTCCGGATAGCGCCGGATCGGCGACGTGAAGTGCGAGTAGAACTCCGCGGCCAGGCCGAAGTGGCCCAGGCTGTTCGGATCGTACTTCGCCTGCTTCATCGAGCGCAGCATGACGGTCGCGATGACGGTCTGTTCCTTAGTGCCCTTAATCTCCTCCAAGAGCGACTGCAGCGCCCTCGGATGCACCGTATTGCCTTTGCCGCCCCGCACCTTGTACCCGAAGTTCGTGATGAACTCCATGAAGTGCATGAGCTTCTCGCTGTCCGGGTCCTCGTGAATCCGGTACAGGAACGGCACCTTCAGCCAGTGGAAGTGCTCCGCCACGGTCTCGTTCGCCACGAGCATGAATTCCTCGATGATCATCTCCGCGATAGACCGCTCGCGCTTGATGATGTCGATCGGCTTGCCGTTCTCGTCGACGATGACCTTCGACTCCTGGAAGTCGAAGTCGATCGCCCCCCGCTTGATCCGCCGCCCGCGCAGCTTCATCGCGAGCTCCTCCATCAGTTGGAACGTATCGACCAGCCCGGAGTAGCGCTCCATAAGCTCGGGCTCCTGATCGACGAGGATTTTGCGCACGTTGGTGTACGTCATCCGTTCCTTCGTCTTGATCACGCTGGTGAAAATATCGTGCCGCACCACATTCGCCTGCGCATCGAGCTCCATCTCGCAAGACATGGTCAGCCGGTCGACCTGCGGGTTCAAGCTACAGATGCCGTTCGACAGCCGATGCGGCAGCATCGGGATGACGCGGTCGACGAGATACACGCTGCACCCGCGGTTGTAGGCTTCTTTGTCCAGCTCCGAGTTCTCGCGCACATAATAGCTGACGTCGGCGATGTGGACGCCCAGCAAGTAGTTGCCGTTCGGCAGCCGCTCCACGTTCACGGCGTCGTCGAGGTCCTTGGCGTCTTCCCCGTCGATCGTTACGATCGTCTTGCCGCGCAGATCGCGGCGTCCGGCCAGCTCCTCCTCCCGGATCGTATCCGGGGCGGCTTCGGCTTCGGCCATCACGGCGTCGGAGAACGCTTCGGGCAGCTGGTATTTGCGGATAATGGACAGGATGTCGACACCCGGGTCGTCTTTATGCCCGAGAATCTCCACGACCTTACCTTCGGCCGCCGCCCGGCCTGTCGGATACGTCACGATGTCGACGACGACCTTCTGCCCATCGACGGCCCCTTCGAACGCATGCGAGGGCACGAAGATGTCCTTCACGATCCGCTTGTCGTCCGGAATGACGAACGCATACGTCTCGAAGCTCTGCAGCGTCCCAACGATCCGCGTATTCGCGCGGGTGACGACGCGGGCCACTTCCCCTTCCAGCCGGCCGCCGGCCGCGCTCTTGGACGTGAGCCGCACGAGGATGATATCCCCGTTCATCGCCCCGTTCATATCGTTAGCATGTATGTACACATCCGGATGCCCGGGCTCCTCCGGCAGCAGGAAGCCGAAGCCCTTGGCATGCGCCTGCAGCTTGCCCCGCAGCAGATTCATCCGCTCCGGCACGCCATAGCGTTCGGTCCGCGTGCGAATGATCGCCCCTTCGTGCTCCAACTGATTCAGCAGCTTCAGAAACGCTTTATAATCATCGGCGTCTTCCACCTCGAAATGGTGGGCGAGCTCCTGATACGTCATCGGCTTATACGCTTGCTCTCTTACGAATTCCAATAATTGCTCGGCTGTAATCATATGATCCCCTTCCCCAACTTGCAGTCCTTACCCTAGTATTAACCGATAATGGGCCAAACATAACAAAAAACAGCAGAGGAAAGCCTCTGCTGCGCGTCAGCATAAGTCACGATCAAGGTTATACAATGTACGCTACCACGAGCGACAAAATAAAGAACGATACGGCAAATCCAATCGTCATGCGCTGCAGGAACAAGTCGAGCCCGCGAGCCTTCGTCTTCCCGAACAAATGCTCCGCGCCCCCGGAGATCGCTCCGGACAACCCTGCGCTCTTCCCTTTTTGCAGCAAAACAACGGCAATCAGCCCGATCGAAGCGATAATGAGCAAGATCTTGAACAAAATAAGCACGAACAACCATCCTCCTAAAACTCAAACGATCACGTACGTTGTGGTACAGCAAAACTCATTATACCATACCCCACCGCGCAATACAACCAAGCCTAGAGTCAGCTGCACCTAAGCGCATCCAGAATCGGCTAGTCGATGCGAAATCGTTCCACCGACGGCTGACCCGGTCCGCCATATCCCGGTCTGGAGCCGCCTGCCCGGCGCGACCGCCCTCGACGCCCCCGCCTGCCCAGGAAGTGCCCGATCGCCGACCGCGCGCACAGCAGCGCCACGATGGAGAACGCGAGCCCCCACGCCGCCGCCGGAACGCCCGTTGCCGCCTGGAGCCCTGTAGCATCGCCCGCCTGAGCCGGATTGTTCAGCGCCATGACCGTCAGCCCGATCGGCCCCACCACGGATTCCTCCAACGACACGAAAGCGACCAGTAAGTAGTAGCCCTTCTGAAGCCACCGAATCGGCAAAAGCATCATGACCGCATTCACGACCATAAAGCCGGCGATCCAGGCCATGCCGAAGCTGTTGCGGACGAAGAGCAGGAGACAGATCGCGGCGATGATGGAGCAGACGAGCAGGCCTTGCCCGAGCCGCCCCCGGCTGTAGGTGTAGAACAGGTAGACGGAGAACAGCGACGCGGTTACATAGCCGGCTAGTGACACCGGTACGACCCTCCAACCCGCCGTAATAAGGGAATAGGTCACCCCGCTGTGATTGGCGAATAGCGAGATACTCTGCACACGTCCCGAGACGAGCAGGGTCGCCAGGGCGTGCCCGAATTCATGGACCATCGTATCGAGGTTGCGAAAAAAAGAAGAGAACGGGATCCAATGATTCAGAATGGCGGACCCGATCAGGAGCACTATCGTCACCAGCCAACGGTTCATTGTTATCCCCTCCTCTCCAATTCCCCACAAAGCGCACGCGAATCATCCAAGCTGAATCGTATGCTGCTTTGCGGAGACTCTAGATTTTCAGGTACAAGCTTACAGGTTCTTCAGGTTGTAGAAAGCTTTCTTGCCGCCATATTGCGCCGTGCTGGACAGTTCGTCCTCGATGCGGAGCAATTGGTTGTACTTCGCCACGCGGTCCGTCCGGGACGGTGCGCCGGTCTTGATCTGCCCTGCGTTCGTAGCGACGGCGATGTCGGCAATCGTGCTGTCTTCGCTCTCGCCGGAACGGTGGGAGATGACGGCCGTGTAGCCTGCACGCTTCGCCATTTCGATGGCGTCGAACGTCTCGGTCAGCGTACCGATTTGGTTCACCTTCACGAGGATCGAATTGCCGATGCCTTGGGCGATCCCTTGGCTCAGGCGCTCGGTGTTCGTCACGAACAGGTCGTCGCCTACGAGCTGGACTTTGCCGCCCAGCTTCTCGGTCAGCAGCTTCCAGCCTTCCCAGTCGTCCTCGGCGCAGCCGTCTTCGATGCTGATGATCGGGTACTTGTTCACCCAGTCGGTCAGGAAGTCTACGAACTCCGCGGAAGTGAGGGACTTGCCTTCGCCTTCCAGGTGGTACTTGCCGTCCTTGAAGAACTCGGTGGAAGCTACGTCCATGCCGAGGAACACGTCTACGCCCGGCTTGTAGCCTGCGCGCTCGATGGCGGCGATGATCGTCGTGATCGCTTCTTCGTTGGAGCTCAGGTTCGGAGCGAAGCCGCCTTCGTCGCCTACGGCGGTGTTCAGGCCTTTTTCCTTCAATACGGACTTCAGGTTATGGAAGATCTCTGCACCGATGCGGAGCGCTTCTGCGAAGTTAGCTGCTCCTACGGGCAAGACCATGAATTCTTGAACGTCTACGTTGTTGTCGGCATGCGCGCCGCCGTTGATGATGTTCATCATCGGCACCGGCAATTGCTTCGCGTTGAAGCCGCCGAGGTAAGTATAGAGCGGAAGGTCCAGAGCGTCAGCCGCTGCACGAGCTACGGCGATCGATACGGCCAGGATCGCGTTCGCGCCCAGCTTGGCTTTGTTCGGCGTGCCGTCAAGCTGAATCATTTTGTTGTCGATGCCGACTTGATCCAGCGCGTCCAGGCCGATCACTTCAGGAGCGATGATCTCGTTTACGTTTTGAACGGCTTTCAGAACGCCTTTGCCCAAGTAGCGGCTCTTGTCGCCATCGCGAAGCTCTACGGCTTCGTAAGCGCCTGTGGACGCACCGGACGGAACGATCGCCCGGCCCTTGCCGCCGGACTCCAGGAATACTTCCACTTCAACGGTCGGATTCCCGCGGGAGTCCAGTACTTCGCGTGCGTAAACGTCAGAAATGATAGTCATGATTCGTGTAACACTCCTTCAATATATAATGGGGCGAACTCACGTTAAGAACCGGTAGAGCGTGTAGGAGCAGGTAAAGCCAGTCCGATTACTCTATGATCGAAGCTCCCGTCATCTCGGCCGGCTGCGCCACTCCGAGCAGCTTCAGCATCGTCGGCGCGATATCGGCCAGGATGCCGCCTTCTCTTAGTGTAACAGAAGTGGACGTCACAATGAAAGGAACCGGGTTCGTCGTATGCGCGGTGAACGGCCGCTCGTTGTCGTCGACGACCAGATCGGCGTTGCCGTGGTCCGCCGTGATCAGCGCCACGCCGCCTTGGGCGAGCACCGCTTCGACCACTTGGCCCAGGCAGGTATCCGTCGCTTCGACCGCTTTGATCGTCGGCTCCAGCATCCCGGAGTGACCGACCATGTCGGGGTTCGCAAAGTTCAGGATGATGACGTCTTGATTGCCCTCCTCGATTTCCTTCACCGCCGCTGCAGCTACCTCGTAGGCGCTCATCTCCGGCTTCAGGTCGTACGTCGCGACCTTCGGCGAAGGGATCAGGATACGCTTCTCGCCCGGCAGCTCGACGTCACGACCGCCGCTGAAGAAGAACGTCACGTGCGGGTACTTCTCCGTCTCGGCGATGCGCAGCTGCTTCAGCCCGTTCTGGACGAGCACTTCGCCCAGGGTGTTGTCGAGGTTCTTCGGTTTATACGCGACGAAGCCGCCGACGGTTTCGCTGAACAAGGTGAGGCAGACGAAGTACAGCCCTTGCGGGTACTTGTCCCCCCGGTCGAAGCCTCGGAAGTCTTCGTTGGTGAACACCTGGGACAGCTGGATCGCCCGGTCGGGACGGAAGTTGAAGAACACGACTGCGTCCCCGGACTCTACTAGGCCGACCGGCTGGCCATCCGCACCAATGATGACGGTCGGCATGACGAACTCGTCGAACACCGACTTCTCGTACGATTCCTGCACCGCGCGGATCGGATCGCTGTATTGCGGACCGTCTCCGTACACCATCGCGCGGTACGACTTCTCGGTCCGCTCCCAACGCTTGTCGCGATCCATCGCGTAGTAACGGCCTTGCACCGTCGCGATCCGGCCTACGCCGATCGCCTCGATGTGCTTCTGGACACGCTGGATGTACCCGATCGCGCTGTCCGGCGCCACGTCGCGGCCGTCGAGGAAGGCATGGACGAACACTTCCGTGAGTCCATGGGCCTTGGCCAGGTCGAGCAGCGCAAGCAGGTGGTCGATGTGGCTGTGTACGCCGCCGTCGGACAGCAGGCCGTACAGGTGCAGCTTTTTGCCGTTCTTCTTGGCATACTCGACCGCGCCGACGAGCGTCTCGTTGTCGAAGAAATCGCGGTCGCGGATCGACTTGGTGATCCGGGTCAAGTCTTGGTACACGATCCGGCCGGCGCCGATGTTCAGATGGCCGACCTCGGAGTTGCCCATCTGGCCCTCCGGCAGGCCGACCGCCTCTCCGCTAGCCGTCAGCGTCGTGTGAGGGTAAGTCGCCATGTAACGGTCGTAGTTCGGCTTGTTCGCCTGCGCCACGGCGTTGCCGTGCGTCTCGCCGCGAAGGCCGAAGCCGTCCAGGATGATAAGCGCTACCGGCTTCGGTCTGTTGCTGTTGCCCGTCCCGGCCATCCTAGCGCGCCCCCTCGACGAGCTGGATGTACGACGCCGGCTCGAGGCTTGCGCCGCCCACCAATGCGCCGTCGATATCCGACTGCGCCATGAACTCGCGCACGTTGTTCGGCTTCACACTGCCGCCGTACTGGATACGTACGGCCGCGGCCGCCGCTGCGCCGTGCTGCGCGGCAATGCGCTCGCGGATGTAGCCGATCACTTCGTTCGCGTCATCCGCGGTCGAAGTCTTGCCCGTCCCGATCGCCCAGATGGGCTCGTACGCGACTACGACCTGCGCGGCTTGCTCCGCGGTCAGTCCTTGCAGCGCCGCTTCCGTCTGCACGCGGCACACATCCTTCGTCTTGCCCGCCTCGCGTTCCTCGAGGCTCTCGCCGACGCAGACGATCGGCGTCAGGCCGTGCTTGAACGCGGCCAGCACTTTGCGGTTCACGGTCTCGTCCGTGTCCGCGAAGTACGCCCGGCGCTCCGAGTGGCCGATGATGACGTAGTCGACGCCGAGGTCCTTCAGCATGACACCGCTGATCTCGCCCGTGAACGCGCCGTTGTCTTCCCAGTGCATGTTTTGAGCGCCCACTTTCAGCGTAGTGCCCTTTACTGCTTCCACCAGTGCCGGCAGCGTGATATACGGCGCGCAGATGACGCTCTCGACGCCGTCGACTTCCGCCGCACCTTTGGCTGCTTCTACGAAAGCGAGCGCCTCGGATACGGTTTTGAACATTTTCCAGTTGCCTGCGATAATCGGCTTTCTCATGGGAATGGGGTCCCCTTTCCTACGGGATGTCGGTTGTTATTTATCGTTCAGGGCGACTACGCCCGGTAATGCCTTGCCTTCCATAAACTCGAGCGAAGCGCCGCCGCCGGTGGAGATGTGGTCCATCTTGTCGGCCAGGTGGAACTTCTCTACCGCTGCCGCGGAATCGCCGCCGCCGATGACCGTGTAGCCGGAAGTCTTGGCGCAAGCTTCCGCCATCGCCTTCGTGCCGTTCATATACGGCTCGAGCTCGAATACGCCGAGCGGTCCGTTCCAAACGATCAGCTTGGAGTTCGCGATGATGTCGGAGTAAATCTCGCGGGTTTTCGGCCCGATGTCGAAGCCTTCCCAATCCGCCGGAATCTCGTTGATCGGCACGATGCGGGTATTCGCCTTGTTGCTGAAGTCGTCCCCGATCACGATGTCGACCGGAATGAGGAAGTTCACGCCCTTCTCCTTCGCCTTGCGCAGGAAGTCGAGCGCCAGGTCCAGCTTCTCGTTGTCGACGAGCGACTTGCCGATCTCGTAGCCTTGGGCCTTCAAGAACGTGTAGGAGAGGCCTCCGCCGATGAGGATGTTGTCCGCGATGTTCAGCAGGTTCTCGATGACGCCGATCTTGTCCTTGACCTTGGAGCCGCCTACGATGGCAGTGAACGGACGGTCCGGGTTGCGCAGCGCCTTGCCGAGGACGTCCAGCTCCTTCTCCATCAAAAGACCGGATACAGCCGGCAGCTTGTGCGCGATGCCTTCGGTCGAAGCGTGCGCCCGGTGCGCCGCACCGAATGCGTCATTGACGTAGATGTCCGCGAGTGCCGCGAACGCTGCCGCCAACTCCGGATCGTTCTTCTCTTCGCCTGCGTAGAAGCGGACGTTCTCGAGCAGCAGCACGTCCCCGTTGCCCAGCTGATTCACTTGCGCTTGCACCGCGTCGCCGATCGCTTCCTTGGCGCTTACGACCGGCTTGCCGAGCAGCTCGGACAACCGCGCCGCTACCGGCGTGAGGCGGAGTTCCTCGACGACTTGTCCCTTCGGACGGCCCAAGTGGCTCGCGAGGATCACTTTCGCCCCTTTTTCCACCAAATATTGAATCGTAGGCAGCGTTTCCCGGATCCGAGTATCGTCGGTAATCGCGCCATTCTCGAGCGGCACGTTGAAGTCCACGCGCACGAACACTTTCTTGCCGTCTACGTCTATGTCACGGACACTTTTCTTGTTCATGGAGACCCTCCTATTGTGTATGGGTTGTGCTAGCCTGACACGGGAAAGAGGAGAATCCCTTCTCCTCTTATTCCTCGCTATGGGTTGGAGCTTACAGCCCTTTGCTGGCGATGAATGCAGCCAAATCTACTACGCGGTTGGAGTAGCCCCACTCGTTGTCGTACCAGGAGACGACCTTCACCATGTTGTCGCCTACGACCATCGTGGACAGGGCGTCGATCGTCGAGGAAGCCGGGTCGCCGTTGAAATCGCTCGAGACGAGCGGCTCTTCGGTGTAGTTCAGGATGCCCTTCAGCGCGCCGTTCGAAGCTTCACGCAGTGCTGCGTTCACGTCTTCTACCGTTACGTTCACTTTCAGCTCGGCTACCAGGTCGGTTACCGATACGTTTGGCGTAGGTACGCGGAAGGACATGCCGTTCAGTTTGCCTTTGAGCTCCGGCAGTACCAGGGATACCGCTTTGGCTGCGCCGGTCGTGGAAGGAATGATGTTCTCGGCAGCGGCACGGGCGCGGCGAGGGTCTTTGTGCGGCAGGTCGAGTACGCTTTGGTCGTTCGTGTAGGAGTGAACGGTGGTCATCATGCCTTTCACGATGCCGAACTTCTCGTTCAGGACCTTAGCGAATGGCGCCAAGCAGTTCGTCGTACAGGAAGCGTTGGAGATGATCGTGTGAGCGGCTGGATCGTACTTGTCTTCGTTTACGCCCAACACGATTGTGATGTCTTCGTTCGTAGCCGGTGCGGAGATGATGACTTTCTTCGCGCCGCCCTTCAAGTGCAGCTCGGCTTTTTCCTTCGCGGTGAAAATACCTGTGGATTCTACTACGATCTCTACGCCGTATTGGCTCCAAGGCAGGTTGCCCGGGTCGCGCTCTGCGAATACTTTGACGGACTTGCCGTTTACGATCAGGGCGCCTTCGCCTGCTTCTACCGAAGCGTTCAGACGGCCATGCGTCGTGTCGTACTTGAGCAGATGTGCCAACATGTTCACGTCGGTCAAGTCATTGATCGCGACGATTTCTACTTCCGGGTTGTTCAGCGCTGCGCGAAATACGTTGCGGCCGATGCGGCCAAATCCGTTAATCCCTACTTTTACCATGGTTGGTTCCTCCTAATAGGTTCTTTGTGTGGTGCTGCGGTCAAGCATGTATGGTCAAGACGCCGGTTAGGGCATCGAGATAACGGGGTTATAGTTTTAGAATCTCTTGGGCGGCCGCTTCGTCGGTGACGAGTACGTCGTTGTGGCCGAAGCGCATGACGGCGGCGATGGCTTCGCCTTTGCTGCGTCCTCCTGCAACCGCGATGACGACTTCGGTGGTCTGGATGTCTTCCAGCCGCAGCCCGACCGTCGGCATCTTGTGTACGACTCGGCCTTGCCGGTCAAAATAATAACCGAACGCTTCCGCGAGCGCACCCTCCTGCTGCAGGCTGGCGATCGTCTCGGGCGCGACCTTTCGCCGTCTGGCCATCACCATAGCATCTCCGATCCCGTGTACCACGATGCGGGCGCTGCGGATGACGTCGACGAGCTCCTTGATGTTGGCGTCCTGCATGAGCGACACGTAGGCTTCCTCGCCGAGATGGTCCGGGACGTGCAGCAGCCGGTATTGGCCGCCCGTCTTCTTCGCCATCGTGGAGGCGATCGTGTTTGCCTGCAGCTCTACGCTCTCTCCCAGCCCGCCCCGCGCGGGGACGAACAGGCTGCCTTTCAGCGTGGTAGAGCCGGTCAGGAAGCCGGCGATCTCGGCCAGGGTCGAGCCCCCGGTGACGGCGATGACGTCGTCCTTCGTCGCTTGCTTGCGCAGCACGGCGGCTCCCGCTCGGCCCAGCTCCTTCTTCGTGAACACCGACTGGTCCCAGTCGCCCGGGACGACGACGACCTTGTTCAGGCCGAAGCGTTCCTTCAATTGTTCCTCGAGGTCGGAGAGCCCGAACAAGTCCTTGATAAGCGGCTCGAGGTCTTCGAGCAGCTTGCGCCCGCTCTCGGACAGGCTCATGCCGGCCGACTCCGAGTCCAGCAGCCCCTGCTCCCGCAGGAAGTCGACCTCCGCGCGGAGCACCCGCTCCGTCAGGTCGAGGTTCGTCGCCAGCGTGCGGCGGCCGATCGTGCCGGACAGGTGAATGTGGTGCAAGATGGAGTAGCGTTTCTTCAGCACATCGGTCAAGTCCGGCAACAGCTGCTTCTGTATATCGAGGATATGCCTCATGGCAATCGTCACTCCTGCTTCAGACTTGCGTTTTGCATGTGCGGTGTTGCGCGGTATTGGGTTGCTTATTGCGATATGGACGGCGGGTGCTGTATTGTTGAGACGTTAGGTTTGTTGGTCGTTGGCTTTGGGCTTGGGTTTGTCGGGTCATTTGCGCAGGTGCAGCGAGTGCGTCGGCTGGGCATTGAGTCTCGTGGCGACGGCGTTAAAGCTTGGGTTTCACTACATCTTTATATCTACCCATCTTTGCCGCCTTGCTAACCTTTTATTGCCGATTAGCTGAACTTTCATGCCGATTCGCAAACCCTTAACGCGACTAATCTTTATCTTTTAACGGCGATAACTTAATCTTAGATTCGATAATCTAGCCGCATTGTTTGCGAAATAGCTAGCTATTATTGCGAACTAGTTAGTTCTGTTGCCGTCCGCCGACTAACCTAGTTATTGTGACCAACCTACCTTCGTTGTTGGGACCGATTATGTCCCGCAACAACATTTTGCGTCCCGCTTATGTTTCCATTATAGACCCATGAAAAGGCATTTGCAAGCCCAGAAGTTCCACTTGCTTTTTGGAACGGCATGATCTATAATAATTTTTGCTCCTCAAAAATAGCTAATCCCTTATGCGCTCGTGGTCCAATGGATATGACGTAGGCCTCCGGAGCCTGAGATCGAGGTTCAATTCCTCGCGAGCGCGCCATAACTACTTTGACAACCAATCGCCTCCTTCATCGGTGGCGTTTTTTTGTTTTGCTGCTCGTTTGACCTTTCTTGACCTTTTGACTTTTTTCCGCTATGATGGGTTTAATTCCAATTCACATTGGAGCATACTTGATTCATAAAGGAGGCATGGGCCATGAGTTTCATTCCAATGGTTGTCGAGCAGGATGCACGTGGAGAGCGCGGATACGACATCTACTCCCGTCTGCTGAAGGACCGCATTATATTTCTGGGGACGCCGGTCAACGATACCGTAGCGAACGCGATCATCGCGCAGCTGCTGTTCCTTGCCGCGCAAGATCCGGATAAAGATATTCACTTGTACATCAACAGCCCGGGCGGCTCGATTACCGCGGGTATGGCCATCTTCGATACGATGCAATTCATCAAGCCTGATGTCTCCACCATCTGCGTGGGCATGGCGGCTTCGATGGGCGCATTCCTGCTGGCCGCGGGCGCCAAGGGCAAGCGTCTCGCGCTGCCGAACAGCGAAGTGATGATCCACCAGCCGCTGGGCGGCGCGGAGGGTCAGGCGAGCGATATCGAGATCCGCGCGAAGCGGATCCTCAAGCTGCGCGACAAGCTGAACGGCATCCTGGCCGAGCGTACCGGCCAACCGCTGGAGCGCATCGACAAGGACACCGACCGCGACTACTTCATGACCGCCGACGAAGCGTTGGCCTATGGCTTGATCGACAAAGTCGTCACATCGGTCTAACGAGAAGGAGCTGTTCTCCGATTGAGGAGGACAGCTCCTTTTTTGTTTGGTTGGATGGTGGGCAGGCATCTCCAAAGTAATTTTGTTACTCTACAGCTCCGGATCCCACCTCTCCCCGCTCTCCAAAGTAATTTTGTTACTCTAC
>NZ_JBJGED010000054.1:0-19097 GCF_045062745.1 Paenibacillus sp. HJGM_3 | reverse complement strand
TCAGCTTGGCGAGGCGCAGCTCGTCAACGGCTGGAGCGGCGGAAGCGGACGGCAGGCCGGCCGCCTCAACCGCAGCCTCCTCCGGCTCCAGCCACTCGGTTCGCCAGCTCAGGCGGCCATCGGGCTCCCGGGTTCCGACTCGGGTGAGGAAGCCATTGTCGCCCCACGCCAGATAGGTGTCGGGGTCCCCTTTGGCCGCTTGGGCCACTTCGATCGCTTGCTCGATCGCCGCCGTCAGGAATACGGCCTCCTCCGCCTTCTGCAACGGCCACGGGTAGAACCCGGGCTCATGCAGGCGAAATGAGGGCCACGCCTGCTTGCCGCGGAATTTCAACCCCAGCTCCTTGATCCTGGCTCGCTCCATAGGGTGAAGGTCCTCCCGGTCATCGAAGGACAGCATGAGGCAATGCTGGAGGTAGAACGGATCTTCCGTCAGCCTCCCGCTCATCATGTCCAGCAATGTCCGAAGTCCGGCAGAGCCGAGATAGACGGCCAGCCCGAACATTTCTCCCGCGCGGCCCAGCACCGAACAATACCCGACAAGCGGATAGTCCGGATGTTTGACGCCGAAGAGGTGGATGTCCCTCATCCATTTCCAGCTTGCGGCCTGTTTGAATTCCGTTGCCGCGTTATACAAGTCGCTCCATTGAGCAGTCGTTGGTTGCACGTCGAATCTCCTTGATTAATAGGGTTTGACCCATTGTACCATATTCCACGACTATGGACACTGGCGTACGCAGGCTAGCCGTCCTTCGACCCTACTTCTCCGCGGACTCCAGACGATCGAACTTGTACGTCCAGATGATCGTCTCCCCGCGCTCATTCGTCGATGTACGGCCGCCGCTGATCGTCTTCGGGAACGGGCGGTCCGCCTCCATCGTCAGTTCCAGCGGGATCAGCACAGGCGAATAGGGATGTGTGTCTCTCTCTTCCCGCTGATAGCTCGCGTAAGACGGCTTCCCTCCGTTCATGCAACCGTTCATCTGGGTATGGTACACGGTTCTGACGTCGTATTGGCCGGAGGTTCTACTCTGGAATATCGGTCTAAAGGCGAACGTATACCCCTTCGCATCGGATCCGGTTCGGGTCATCCGGCTGTTGATCGTGATATCCGAGCTGTGGCGGCCTGTGCCGTAGCTCGACTGCGTTTGAGTTAGCTTCCCGTTCGTGCAGTCGCCTCCGGTTTGATTGAACAGGTTGAATTGACCGGACAGCTTCATCATCCCCACGCCCCGAATCTCGAACTGCTGCCCATCGCCCAGGACGACCAATTCGGCTTCCATTCGCGCATGCGCCGTTACGCGGGTTTTCTTCTCTCCTCCAGGAAGGGTCTCTTTCTCATTCCGCTCCGAAGCCATCGAAATCCAGCCTTTGTACGCATAATCGCTCTTCGGCACATGGTAGGCGACCTGTGTGCGGACGTACGCCTCCGGAGTCACCATCTCCTGATACCAGCCGGCGAGCACGTCCAGCAGCGTATCCGTCAAGGCGAGCAGATCCATAATGCCGGACTTGGCTGCGCCTTCTCCGACCTTGTACGCGTTCAGGAACGTCCCGATGGCCGGCGGTGCCGAGGTTTCCACCTGTGCCCGGGCGACGACGGTGCCGGTTCGCTCCTCGCCGTCATGATCCTTCACCTGTTCCTTCGCCACATCGGCGATCAGCTTCGCTTCACCGGCAATGTCGCTCGTGCGGTTGACCTTCATCTGGAGTTGGCCTAGAAGCTCGAATTTGTTTTTGCTCTGCCCGATCGTTGCATGAGGTCCCCCGTCCTGAAACAGGTTCCATTCCACGCTCCACCTGTCCACATCGGCCGCCAGCTCTCCGGTGTCGGATGGGACGGGGAATCCGAACGTGGACAAGCAATCCTTGATCTTCTTGGCCAGAGGCGTGTTCGACCAACCATCCACATAAGCCTTGTACTTCGCTTCGTTCACGCCGACCTTCGCCAAGTAGGCAATCTCGCTGCCGGCCTCATTCGAAGCCGGCCGATGCAGCTCGCCCGGGGTCGCCTCGAGCGTGACGTCGACCGACCAATACAGCATCGCGAGCTTCAATAGTTTCAGCGCCATGCTGATGATCGGGAGGATGACGCCTGCGACGAGCTGGCTGAGCACTTCGACGCCTTTGCCCGTCAATTCGGCGACCAAGATGCCGATGGACTCGACGGTGAACTTGACGGCGCCTGCATCGCCCCCTTGCCGCGTCCCCCAATCGCCCAGCCAGCTCTTCAGGTTGGAGCAGACCGCCGTGTTCTCCTCCGCGTAGGCCTTCTCTCCGAGCAGCCGCTCCCATAAACCTGCCGTTCTCGACTCGGAGGGCAGCGCCTGGATGAAGGCACCCAGGAACATTTCAAACTCGATATGGGTCAGCCGATAGTCCGCCGGATCCCAGTCTTCCGCCGTCAGATCGACCGCGGGCACTTGCCGCTGCGCCATCGCTTGCAAGAAGAGCGGCACATAGGAGCCTTCGAGCTTCGGCTTCTCTTGCGCCGCGAGCACCCATTTGCGAATCGCGGACTGCATCGTCAGCGCCGGATCTCGGCCTTCGGCGAACGGGAACCCGGCCTGCTGGAACAGATCCGCCACCTCGTCCAGGCTCAAGTGGCCGCCCGACGCCTTCCGGCTCGCATCGGCGGTCAACAGCGTCAGCTCGGGCGGGATGACGAACAAAGTGCCGGGCTTCGGATCGGCATCGCCTTTGAGTACGGCGATGCCGGCTCCGGCGAGCGAGTCCCGAACCGCTTCCTGCTGCTCCTCCCAGCTCCCTTCCAGCAGCCGATCGACGGTCTTCTGCTGGGCTTCCCCGCCGTTCTTGCCGAAAGTAAGTAGGTTGGGCACCAGATCGATACGCGGAAAAATCGCATGAAGCGCCATGCCGCCTATAAGAACGGTAAGCAGCGTGATCGCAACGGTTTTCTTTCGCACAATCCGCCACAACCAGATGAAGAAATACTTTAAAATGAGCCAGATCGTAGACAGCACCAAATGATACATATAAATCCCGATCAGCTTGACGACCAGCCAGAGCCTCCTCGCCAGCTTTTCCTTCCATTCGGACATGACCCGTCTCCTCCCCTTTTTTTGGCTTTTGGCTACAGGTATCGTTTTCCAGTTCAAATCATACCAGTTCCTACACAACCCCGATCTGATCTGAAAGCCCTAAATTGGAAAGGCCAAAGGACGATTTTCGTTCCGCCGTTTAACGCGCTCCAAAAATATTCTGTATATCCCTCCCCCCGGCCCGAATAAACATGATAGTAAACCCTTTTCCCCGTACGGAGGTGCACCGCCCCATGAGACAAGATGAAATCCAGCAGTTGGAGCGCGCCATAGAAGAAATCACCGAGATCGCCCAAGGCTTCGGGCTGGACTTCTACCCGATGCGCTACGAGATCTGCCCGTCCGACATCATCTACACCTTCGGTGCCTACGGCATGCCGACGCGGTTCAGCCATTGGAGCTTCGGCAAGACGTTCCACCGGATGAAGACCCAGTACGACCTGGGACTCAGCAAAATCTACGAGCTTGTGATCAACTCCAACCCATGCTACGCCTTCCTGCTCGACGGCAACTCGCTTATCCAGAACAAGCTCATCGTCGCCCACGTGCTCGCGCACTGTGACTTCTTCAAGAACAACGCCCGGTTCTCCCGTACGAACCGCAACATGGTCGAGAGCATGTCCGCGACGGCGGAACGGGTGAGGCAATACGAGCTGGAGCACGGCCCCGAAGCGATCGAGACGTTCCTCGATTCGGTGCTGGCGATTCAAGAGCATATCGATCCCAGCCTGATCATGTCGACCCCCCGTGCCCAGTTGGGCTCGCGCGGCAAACAGGACCGGACCGGAACCGAGAAGGCCGCGGCCAAGCGCATGTCCGGATACGAGGACATCTGGGGATTGGATGAGAGCTTCCGTTCCGAGGAGAAGGAGCAGGAGAAGGCACGGGAGTCCGCCGCCCGCCGCTTCCCGCCCAAGCCGGAGAAGGACCTGCTGTATTTCCTGGAGCAGCATTCCCCGATTCTCGAGGAATGGCAGCGGGATATTCTGACGATGCTGCGCGACGAGATGCTGTACTTCTGGCCGCAGCTAGAGACGAAGATCATGAACGAGGGCTGGGCCTCGTATTGGCATCAGCGCATCGTCCGCGAGCTCGACCTGACCCCGGACGAGACGGTGGAGTACGCCAAGCTCAACTCCGGCGTCGTCCAGCCTTCCCGCCACAGCCTGAATCCGTACTACCTGGGGCTGAAAATTTTCGAAGATATCGAGAAGCGCTGGGACCGCGACAAAATGTTCGAGGTGCGTGAGCTCGACTCCGACACTTCGTTCGTACGCAACTACATGACGAAGGAGCTCGTCGAAGACCTGGATCTGTATGTGTTCGAGAAGAAGGGGCCGGAGTGGAAGATTACCGACAAAAGTTGGGAGAACATTCGGGACCAGCTCGTCTACTCCCGCGTGAACGGCGGATTCCCGGTGCTTCATGTGATGGACGGCAATCACGCCAACATCGGCGAGATGTATCTGAAGCACGCTTTCGAGGGTGTGGAGATGGACTTGAAGTACTTGGAGAAGACGCTGCCGTTCGTGCAAAAGCTGTGGGGCAAAACCGTTCATCTGGAAACGGTGGTCGAAGACAAAAGCGTGCTGTTCACGTATGACGGAAAGAAGCATTCGCGCAAGTTTTTATAAGCGATTTACAAGGCAGAACCTCTGGAGCCGCGTCCGGAGGTTTTTTGTTGTGTCGGCTACACTTCGTCTTCTTGAGAATAACTAGAATAAAAAAAGCCCAATTGCCCCACATTTAGGATAGCGGCTTTTTGACAACTAGAAGGAGGCGGCAGATCTCATGTTCCAATGGCTCAAGCATATGATCGGCCGACGGCTCCAATCGAGCGGATCCGAGACCGGTGCGGCCGACGTCAAACCCGAACGACCTACGCTGAAGCACATCATCGAGGAGTTCGAGAAATGCGCGGACTTGTGCCACCGCTCCTACCCGGAAATCGAGGTCGACCTCGTCTATTTCCCGCACCTGGCAGGAGCCGACGACTTCGACCGTGAAGTAGTTCAACCCCTCTCCAATGTGAGTAAAGACGAAGTCAAGGCGCTATTGGCCCGCTCCGAATACATAGAGTCCACCGACAAAAAAGCCGTAGTCAAAGCCATCTTGGAAGGCTGGTGCGCCGTCTTCCATGGGCGAAGCACTTATGTGGTCAATGTCTACAATCCCGAGACGCGGGCGGTGGAGCAATCGGAGACCGAGACGATTATCGTGGGGCCTCACGATGCGTTCGTGGAATCGCTTAGCGTCAATTTATCGCTCATCCGCCGACGGCTCAAGAGCTCACAACTGAAAATCGAGCGTCTCTCCGTTGGCGAAGTCGCCAAGACGGACGTCTGCATCTGCTATATCGACGGCATCGCCAATCAAGACTATGTCGAGGATATGATCGAGCGTATCAAGAACATCGAAGTCGACGCCATCCATGACGGGAACATGCTGATCCAGCATATCGACGACTCCCCGAATTCGCTGTTCCCGCTGTTCATGACGAGCGAGCGCGTCGACGCCGCGGTCTCCAAATTAGTGGCGGGCCGCATCATCGGCGTAATGGACCACAGCCCTTCCGTCATCAGCGCGCCGTCGGCGTTCTTCGATTTCTTCTCATCGCCCGACGATTATTATCAGCGTTGGCCGCTGGCCACCGCGGTCCGGCTGCTCAGGTTGGTCTCCTTCGTCATTACGATTCTGATGACTTCGCTTTATGTGTCGATCACCACGTACCATTACGAGATGATTCCGGAAGCTCTGCTCACTACGCTGACCGAATCCCGCAGTCGGGTCCCGTTCCCGCCGGTCTACGAAGCGCTACTGATGGAGACCACGGTCGAGCTGCTCCGGGAGGCCGGAGCCCGCCTGCCGACCAAGATCGGGCAGACGATCGGTATCGTCGGCGGTATCGTCATCGGACAAGCTTCCGTGCAAGCAGGCTTTACGAGCAATGTGCTCATTATCTCCGTAGCTCTGTCCGCCATCGCCTCCTTCGTCATCCCTAGCTACGTAATGAGCGCATCCATTCGATTGGTACGGTTCGGATTGATTCTCCTGGCCGGATTGTGGGGAAACTTCGGACTAATTCTGGGCTTGACGCTGTTCGTCATCCATTTGTCCGGTTTGAAGAGCTTGAAAGGCGCCTATCTTCGGCCGATCGCCCCGTTCCGGTTCACCGATTGGAAGGACGTGTTCGTGCGGGGCCCGTTTTATCTGTTCAAACAGCGTCCTTCCATTGCCAGATCGCCGAATCCTACCCGGAATCGGATGAGGAAGTAATGAATACCACCATTCGCTACAGGAGGTGTCCGACCGGTGAAAGAAAATATAGAGCCCTTTCATCTGGCTATTCTCGTTCATATGACGCAAACCGGCGTTGTCATCCTCAGCCTCCCGGAGCAGCTTGCCCGCTATTTCGGATATAACGGGTGGATCATCTTGTTCCTGGTCTCCCTCGTCGCCGTCCTGAATATGGGATTGATCGCCCTGGTCTACCGGTACGGCGGCCGGCGGAGCATCTTCGACATCATGGAGCAGTCAATCTCCAAGTGGCTGCTCGCTCCGCTATACATCGCCTTGGCCGCCGTGTGGTCGCTCGCAGGAGTAATGGTTGCGAAGCAATACGTGTTAATCTTTCAGATGATGGCCTTTCCTACAACGCATCCGATGCTCCTTATGTTCCTGATCGAGCTGCTGACGTTTTTGCTGCTGATCAAAGGCATTTTCAGCATTACCAGAGCGGCGACTGTCTTTTTCTGGCTTTTCTTCTGGATGGTGTTTCTCTTAATGTTTTATTACAAAGATTTTAACTGGAGCCGGCTGACGCCCTTCTTGCTGCATGGGGAAGGCCCATATGTAAAAGGATTCCTGAATGTCTACAATTCGTTCATCGGCTATGAGCTCTCCCTGCTCCTTTTGCCCTTCGTCAGTACGCGACCGATCTTTACACCCATGTTTATGGGAAACCTGCTTACGACGATCTCCTATGTGTCCATATGCTTTTTCTGTTTCGGCTTCTTCAGCCTCGATTATTTGAAGAAGTCGTTCTATCCTACGCTGGGTTTGCTCGCCTATGTCCGATTTCCGTTCGTGGAGAGGCTGGAGAACCTCCTCTACGGTATTTTTCTCTTCACCGTCATCATCACGATCGTGATGTACACTTGGGCATCGCAGCAAGCGCTGGAGCGTCTCGTGCCAAGGGTGCCGTCCAAATGGCTCAGCTTCATAATCATACTGGTCGTGTACGGGGTGGCGTGGATTCCGAAAGTGATGAGCGAGGTACAGCTCTGGCTGCGGACAATTGGCTATATCGAGACGGGTGTGGCATTCGGACTCCCCTTGCTGCTGCTCGTGTTCCTGCTCTTCCAGCGAGGGAATCGGGTGAGCGAGAATGCATAGATACGGAAGGGTGCTAGGCTTATACGTAGGCATCGCCTTATGTCTTGTCGGCTGTACCGATCAGCGGATTCTGGAAGATCTGGGCTTCGTGCATACCGTGAGCTATGATATAGCTCCGGAGGAAGGGGGAGAGAAGAACGACGATCGTATGCTCATCGGCGCTTCGATGCCGAAGTCTACGCATGAGAAAAAGCTTACGAGAGAAACGCTGACGACGATCGCCAGCACGAGCAAGGAAGCCCGGATCAAGATGGGGAAGCAAACGGAGCTCGCCATCGTCAGCGGTCAGCTGAGAGGCGCCCTGTTCGGAACCGAGTTGGCCCGCAAAGGCATCATGAATGTCATTGAATCGCTCATGCGCGACTCGGCTACTTCCAATAGGCTCAAGCTTAGCGTGGTGAACGGAGTAGCCACCGACCTGCTGCTGAAGGGCTACGCGCAGCATCCGAGGACTGCGGTCTACATCGACCGTCTGCTGGAGAAGGAGGGGAAGCGCCAAACCATCCCGCAGGCGAGCTTGCACAGATTCGTCCGGGATTTGATGGAAGAGGGCATCGAGCCCGTCGCTCCCTTGCTCAAGCAAGGCGAGAAAGATGTGCTCCTGGACGGAGTCGCCCTGTTCCGGGGAGACAAGTATGTCCAACGGATTCCGCCGGAGGACTCCATCTTCTTCTCTCTCTTGCGAGGCCATTTCAAGCAAGGCGATCTGGCGCTGCAAGTCGAGCACGAGGGGCTCGGCGGACACAATGAGGTTACGATGACATCTCTGGTCAATAAGCGCCATATACGTGTCGCCCGATCCGCCGAAAATCGGTTGACAGTCACGTTCGAAATCGTAATTAAAGGGTCGCTGCTCGAGTATAACGCCGTAATCGATCTGAGCGACACCAAATCCCGAAAAGAGCTGGAAGCTGCATTTGAGAAAGCCATCACGAAAAAGGCCGAGCAGATGGTCGCCTTCTTGCAGGAAAATCGGGTCGACAGCCTGGGAATCGGGGTCGCGGTCCGTAACTCTTCCACTTATTCCGCCTGGAAGTCGCTCGACTGGGAATCGGTCTACCCCCAGACCGACATCCGGTTCGAAATAAAAGTCGATATCAACAACGCCGGCATGTTCAAATAAGGGGTGGCATCTCGCTGGCCTCATTGATCGGCTACGAGATGAATCTGCTCCTGACGAGGGTATTGCTGGAATGCATTCACATATCGGACCGACCACGTATCCGAATATTCATCGTACGCCACATCCTTGACCACGAAGAGGAGCCGCTCCTCTGTCTCACCGGCTTGGACAATCGCTTGGCGTACGACTTGCTCCTCCGAGAGGTCAGCCTGCTTGGGTTTCTGGACCGGCATGAACGAAAGCTTGTCGTTCAGTGCTTGAGCCGGATACGAAGTTTCGACTACTCCTTGAAACGACACTTGAACGGCTTGCCCGACGCGCAAGCCTTTGGGAACGTTGCCCACCCAGACGGCCTCGTAAAATTCCTTGTTCTGGGCGTGTATGTCTTTCGCAGAGGTGCTCACGATCAACACCCGCTCGCCATCGATCTTCGTGATGTAGCCTTCAATCGAGAAGGTACCCAATTCCGAAGGGGTTCTATAGGGAACGACGAGCGGTTGCTTTATCGAGATGTAGCGATACGCCTCATCGTAATTTACCGAGGCGCCCATGCTCTCGGCTACGAATCGAACCGGGACGTAGGCGTGCCCGTTGTAGTTCAATGTGGCATATTCGCTATCAGGCTCATGCGGCTGACTGTTGAAAAAATATTGCACGGGAAATAAAGTCGCTTGAATCGCTTCGTTAGCGTAAACGGCGGTACTGGTCGCTATCACGATCCCGCATACCAGACCAAGCCAAAACTTTTTCACGGGCGATCCTCTCCTCCACCATTGGTTGATGTGCTAAAACATAAACACCAAATGATGGATAAAGGTTGCTAATTAATCGGTCGCGCCAGCAGCTCCTTGACGATAAATTCAAACTGCTGCGGTCCCACCGCCCGGTTGTAGAGCCCCAAGAACGCACGAGTCGCAGCCGGACTCGAGGCCAGGAGGCGATTCAGCCCCATTTGCTCCGGGGTGAACGGGACATTCTTCGTATACTGGCAGGCCAGATGGAAGTGGAAGCTCATTTTCGCCTCCATCAAGCTCTGGAACTCCTGCGCCATCGTCCCCCACGCCTCGTCCCAGTTCGAGTGGCGGGAGAGGACCTCGGTGAGAATGCGAGCCCCATACAGCGCCTCCTGCATCCCTTGCCCGACCGCGGGGTCTTTGAATGAGAAGGCATCGCCTACGAGCGCCCAACCGGGCCCCATTCCCTCGTACCAGTCGTTGTCGTAGCCGAGCAGCCCTCGGACCGGACCGACGAGTGTGGTCCCTCGCATCCGATCCCGTACGGGGGCATTCGCGAAGTCGCGTTCGATCACATCCCGCATCGCCTGCTCGGGACCTGTCTTGAACCGGTCCATCCATTCCTCGCTGTCGAGCGGGAACATGACGCCCACTACGTACAAGTTGTCGCTCGTAGGGAAGACGATCCCGATTTTATCCCGGATTTTATACAGCTCCACATGAAGGTCGCCGTCTTGCCGGTAACCGGCATAGTAGCCGACATAGGAAGCATAGTCCGTGGGCACGGCCATCCGGCACGGACTGTTCACCAGGCCCCGCACTGTGGAGTTGCGTCCGTCCGCACCCACGACAAGCTTGGCGCGAAATTGCTGCCGCGCCCCGTCGCGGCTGACGCCCGTTACCCCGGTGACGGCATCCCCTTCCCGGATCACATCCGTGATGCGGAACCCGGTCACCGAAGTCACCCGCGCCTGAGAGGAGGCATGCCGGAACAAGATGTCGTCCAGATGCGTGCGCCGAATGCACAAGCATTCCGTCTCTCCGTCGACCTCCGGGAATTCCCCGTCGAGGACGACATCCTCGAATTGAATGACCGCTCGCTTGTAGGTGGGCGTACCGGTATCGAGCAGCTTTTGCAGCACCCCCATGTCCCTCAGCATCGCCAAGGAATTGCCATAAAAATTATGGGTCGACAACGTATCGCTCGGGAATGTGCTCTTATCCAGCAGCAGCACCTCATAGCCCGCTCGCGAGAGCTCGTAGGCCAGCGACGAGCCTGCGACGCGCGCTCCGACAACAATGACGTCATACCGGTGATTCATTTCGACGTCTCCCCTTTCTTCATTCAGCATGTCAAGCCTTCTGCAGCGGATTTACAAACCCATTGTAAAAGAAGCCTCACACGGAATGAAGTTACAGAGTGTCACCGATTGTGTCATCGCAGGCTTAAAATCGGGACCTCCGGGCCACGTCCTTCAGCCTATTTTTTGCGCGACCGCTTACTCTTATATATTGTTGCGCAGCACCGCCGCTTCATCGGCGGCGATCGTCAGCGCGCTCGCTGCGAGCACGTCGAGGTGAGTCAGCGCACCCGGTTCGCCCGCGACCCGACGGAGGAAATCCGCCGTCAGCGTCAGAGGAGGCGGCGTCAGCTCGACGCGCTCGAGCGGCTGCGAGTCGGTCACCCGCAGCAGGAGCTCGTCGGCGTCGGATACCGAAGGGTCGCCGCACAGCCGCAGCTCCGCGAAGCCGGCCGTGCCGTTCACGAACAGGCGGCAGTCGCCCCACGTCCAGCTTCGGTCCGGCGTATGCCAATCCGCATACAGCTGGCCGATGACGCCGCCTTCGGTCACGACCTGCGCGGAAGCTGCATCCCAGAACTCCGGATACTCCGGGAGCTCGTTCTTGGTCATGACGGCCTGCACAGACGCGGCCGATTGGCCGGTCAGCCAGAGCAGCAGGTCGAAATCGTGGATGAGCAGGTCCACGATAATCCCGCCGCTCTGACGCTTCGAGAAATGCCATGCCCCTCGCGATGCAGGATTCAGCCGATGCGGTTTGCGCATCGTGATGCTCACAAGGCGGCCGAGCTCGCCCGCGTCGATCGCTTGCTTGAGCGTATGTACCGCCGGGCGGAACCGCTCGGTCAAGAGCATGCCGATCTGGATGCGGCCGCGACCGATAACCGCCTCGAGCCGCTCTAAGCCATCCCGGTCGGTGACCGCCGGCTTGTCGACCATGATATGCTTGCCGTGGAGCTCGCACCATTCGATGACGGCGATCTTCTCATTGTGGATGGCCGCCGAACCGATTACGGTGACAGCCGGATCGAGGAAGACGTCCCTGGACTCAACGCGCGGGATGTTGTACTTGGCCGCCAGCTGATCCGCCAGCCTCCCGTCATCCGCTTCATAGATGCCGGCGCACGTATGCCCCAGCGTTTGCATCTCTTCGATAAACATCGCAATGTGCCCATGCCGGCAGCCGATAATGCCGTAACGGATTCCCATCTCTTGTCCTCTCCCTTGTCCCGATTGGATTTAAGCAGCTATTGCATCTGCAGCGTGTCCACCTTATCATAGCACAGGAAAACTCCGAACCCATGAACATTTTGTCCAGAACATCGTCCCCATGCAGGCGTTTAGTCTTGCCTCCGGGCTTGGACTTCGGTTATTGTAAACCTATTGTAAATTTGTAAAGTGTAAAAGTGCTAGAGAGAGAGGAATCATTCCCATCATGAGAGCCAAAAAACTGTTCATCCCGCTCCTGTTCGCCCTAACCGCGGCCCTGATCTTCGCCATCTCCCGCGTGGAGAACTGGGGCGTGGCGAGTCTCGTCCTGCTAGCAGGCGCCCTGTTCGGGACGCGGAAGGACGCCAAGCCGATCTCCTGGGGGCAATTCATGCCGCTCGGACTCGTCGTGCTGTTCCTGTTCTACGTCATCTACCAATACGCGAATCCGATGTGGCATCGGGTCGTCGGGTTTCAGACAGAGAGCGTGCATCATATTTTCAAATGGAACGAGTGGTTCAATTCGATTCCCCTGAACGACGCGAGCTTCATGCGCGTGTGGCAGCCGAGGTGGCTGACCGTCTACTTCCAATGGGTGTATGCGTTCGGCTTTGCGCTCACATACTGGATGTGCGTCATCCGGGCGTTCTTCACGAAGGACGTGCATAAGTTCGCCCGTTACTCGCTCGCCGGCTACTTGCTTCAAGTGCCGCTCATCCTGATCTTTTACAACACGATTCTGCTGCAGGAGGTTTGGTACGTGCAGGGGACACCCGATTTGCTGGAGCGTGCGCTTACCCCGGAGCAGCAATACGCGACTGCGCTGAACTGCTTCCCGAGCATGCACACGTCGATCGCCTTCTCCGCCATCTTGCTCGCGATGCGGGAGAAGAGCCGCTGGTACCGCTGGGTGATCGGGGTGTTCGGGGTATCGATCATGATTTCTACATTATATTTGAAAATTCACTGGGTCATCGATATGTTCGCCGGAATGGCGTTCGCTTACGGGTGTGTGAAGCTGTCGGACTGGATCGTCGGTTCGCGGGGCTTCTCCGCATTCGCCGGGGCGTTCGAGCGGCTCGGAACCAGGCTCCACGCCCGGATGCATCGAGGCGACGAGGCGGCGCTGCCGGCTCGTCCGGCGGAGGTGCAGCCGCACAATCCGAGTATGCCCGGCTAGTCTCCGCTATGGGCCTAAAGGAAGGGGAAGGGTCGTTGTTGATTTGATTTGCAAGCCCGAGTCGGTTATGATGAGTTCAAAAATAGAGGAGTCAGGAATAGCCCCATGGAACACAAGAAATTGCCCGTTGTGAGCATCGTCGTGCCTTGCTACAACGAAGAAGAAGTGCTTCCCGAGACAGTCATCCGCCTGACGGCGATACTCGAACGGGTCATTGCCGAGCGGCTCGCCGCCCCGTCCAGCTTCGTGCTGTTCGTCGACGACGGCAGCCGGGACCGCACTTGGGAGCTGATCGAGAGCTATCACCGCACGCATCCCCATATCTCCGGGCTGAAGCTCGCCCGCAATGCAGGCCATCAGAGTGCGCTGCTCGCCGGCTTGCAATCCGTAACTACCCGCTCCGATTGCGCCATCTCGATCGATGCCGACCTGCAGGACGACCCGAACGTCATTCGCGAATTTCTCGTGAAATTCCAAGAAGGCTACGAGGTCATATACGGGGTGCGGGACAGCCGGGAGACCGATACGTTCTTCAAGCGGTTCACCGCGCAAGCGTTCTATAAAATGATGAAGAGCATGGGTGTCAAAATCACATATAACCATGCCGATTACCGCCTGATGAGCCGCAGGGCACTGGAGCAGCTGCACCGGTTCAAGGAAGTGAACGTGTTCCTGCGCGGCATCGTGCCGATGGTCGGCTTCCGCTCGACGAACGTCTACTATGACCGGCACGAACGGTTCGCCGGCGAGTCGAAGTACCCGCTCAAGAAAATGCTCGCATTCGCCTGGGATGGCATCACCTCTCTCAGCGTAACGCCGATTCGTCTCGTAACAAGCGCCGGATTCCTGCTGTTCCTCGTGAGCGTGATCGCCGGCTTGTACGCGATCGTACAGAAGCTCATCGGCAATACGATCGCAGGCTGGACGTCGCTTATGGTGTCCGTCTGGTTCATCGGCGGCGTGCAGCTCATCAGCCTCGGGCTGATTGGCGAGTACATCGGCAAGATCTACAAAGAAGTGAAACACCGCCCGCTATTCATCGTGGAGAAAGAGCTGACGCCGCTCGTCTCTGCAGGGACGAAAGGACCGGCTCCCGCTCCGCAGGAGCTTCAGCCCCAAGGATAGCGGATGGCAGCTACCTTGCAGCGGTTGTGGCAGCATTCGTTCGTTCGCTTCCTGCTTGTCGGCGTCTTGAATACATTGATCGGGCTGTCGGCGACGTATTTGCTGCTTAACGGGCTTGACTTGCATTATTGGATCGCGACGTTCCTCGGCAATTGCATCGGCGCATGCGTGAGTTACGTATTGAATCGCACATTCACGTTCCAATCCCAGACTAGCGTCGGCCGCAGCGCCTGGAGGTTCGTGGCCGTCATTCTCGTCTGCTACGGATTGTCCTACGCAGCCGGGCTCGTGCTGAGCGATTGGCTGCTCGCCCTCGTCTCGGAGCAATATGCCGGCTGGGCGGACAACTTGGCCGTCCTGATCGGAGCAGGGCTGTACACGATTACGAACTACATCGGCCAGCGCTTCTTCGCCTTCCGCGAATCGCGTCCCTCCGTGGAGCCGCGGAAGGAGGAAGCTTCATGAGACTGCTGCACAGACTGCTGCGGAGCGTCGAATTCTGGACGCTGCTCGCGGCAGCCGGCCTGGTCATCGGGGTCACCGTTGTTCACCCCATCGTGGGAATCGCGGACAACGGCGATTTTCTGCGGGTATTCAGCACGGTGGGGATGGACTACGCACACCCCGATTTGAACTACGAGGACAAATATTTCCATTATTTCATCAAAGACTGGGCGTTCGCCGATCCGTTCCGCGGTGCGTACATTACGACCCAGACGCTCGTCGTGTTCGTCGCAACGTGGCTGAACCGGCTGCTGTACAGCAATCAATGGTTCGACATGCGCTTTATGGTGCTGGTGTATACCGCCCTCCTGATGACCGCTTTCTATTATTCGATCCGGTACAATAAAGCCAAGTCTCACGTCTTCGCGATTGCCATGGCGGTGCTGCTCGTCGCGGTGTTCGCGGACGGCGGGTATGTCGCCTACTTCAACTCGCTGTACGGCGAGCCGGTCTCGCTCGTGTTCCTGCTGTTGACTGCGGCGCTCGGCATCGCGCTTACTAAGCAGGACCGTCCGTCCAAGACGCTGCTTGCGTTCTACTTCGTCGTCTGTTTCTTTTTTGTGTTTTCCAAAATCCAAAATGCCCCGATGGGAATTTTGGCCGGCTTGATGGGGTTGCGGTTTTTGAGGTTTCGTTCCGACGGAGGGTGGCGGAAGCTCGTCATCTGGGGGTCGCTGGTCCTCGCGCTCGGCTCCGTGGCGATGTACCTCCTAGCCCCGAAGCAGTTCAAGGAGATTAACATTTACCAGACCGTCTTCTACGGGGTGCTCAAGGATTCGACTACGGTGGAAGCGGATCTGAAGGCGCTCGGGCTCAGCCCGGAGCTGGCGGTGCTCGCCAATACGAACTTCTTCACGCCGAACACGCTGATTCCGCAGCGCGACCCGAAGCTGTACGAGCTGTTCTACAACCATATGAGCCATGGGAAAATCGTAAAATTCTACCTCACGCACCCAGGCCGGCTGTGGGACAAGCTCGAGGTCGCGGCGCGGGACGGCATGACGATCCGCCCGTACTACCTCGGCACGTACGAGCAATCGGAGGGGTATCCGTCCGGGGCCGTGAATACGAAGCTGAGCTATTGGAGCGAATTCAAGCACGACTACATGCCGAACCGGTTCTGGTTCGTGCTCCTCGTGTACGCCGCCTACTATGGCGTGCTCCTCTGGGAGTACGTCAGGGCGACGAGCCTGCGGCAGCGCGTCTTCGCCGAGCTGTTCGCGCTCATCGGCGCGATCGGCGCCATCGCCTTCCTCATCCCGATCATCGGCGACGGGGAAGCGGATTTGGCCAAGCATTTGTTCTTGTTCAACGTCACCTTCGATATGATGCTCGTGGCCGGTGTGCTGTGGATCGTAGCGAAGTTGACTGGCTTGCGGAAGTGAGAAAAGCTTCTGCGCTTTAAAACCTGACCGAACATCACCGGAGAGGTCCGGAACGTGATTCCTCTATTCTCACGGAAACCATAGAAATCAACCCTTTGTGGGAACGAGGTTCCCTTATTTCGGGACAAATGGGGCTGGATTCTTGCTTTTGAAAGGAATAGCGGAATATCGTTTCCCTTCACGACGAAATATTTGCGGTTTAGCCCGAATAGCGGAACGACGTTCTCCTGGTACCTCTTCGCCCAAAGCCACCCGAAATTGATACTTTCTAGTAAATTAAATAACCTCTGGGGCTTTTTTGAGGCCCAGAGGTTTTTTGTTTTTCGGAGCTCGGATTAAGGGCGTTTGACCGGACAGTAGATGTACATTACGCTCGACTCCTCTTGAGTCGCATCCATTCTCGTGTCCGGGCCGTACTCCTCCAGATAGTACTCGACATCATCGTACGCATAGCCACGCTCCTTTAGCCAGGCCGACGTGTAGCTGTAGGCGGCTTCCCGGTCATTGACCGCACCGCGGTAGACCGTTCGGGTGTAGAGCCTTTCCGGAATCCGGATGTGCACCATCCCGGGCGGCACGGCCGCGATCGGTTCGACCTCGACACAGACGTAGAAGTCCAGCTCGCCGGGATTCCCCTTGTAGTTCGGAGGCGAGATGCCGTACATCGTATCCGGCCGCTTCACATTGGGGATGCTGGAGAGTCGATCTCGAAGCGTGCCCATAGCGTCAATGGTACACGCATCCAGGTTCGACATGTTGTGGGTGAATCGGAGGCCTAGCCCCGTCCACTGCAGGTCCACGAGCTCGACATGGATTGGTGCATTCACTGCCCTGATCCCCCCGTTTTCGCGCGAATCGGGAAGTACAAGTCGATCTCGCTGTTCGGATCGTTCGGCTGCGTGTAACGCTGATCGTAAAACTCGAACTCGTACTTGCCTGTTCCGGTACCGCCGTCATACTCGTAAGGGCTGTTCGGGAGCCAATGCCCCCAGAAATGTCCGAATCCAGCACGGATCTCATCCAACGGACCCCGCAAGGTGAGCACGAGATAACGCGCCGCCGAGACTTCAATGCGGATGAGTCCGTCCGGGATGTCCCCCTCTTCATAGATTTGGACCGCCGCGATGTAACGGAACGGGGCTCCCGGCCGGTTATTCGGATCGTGGAGCATGAGCCCGAAGCTGCGCCAGCCGAGCTGGCCCGGAATGTCCGGCATGAGCTCTCTGAACCTGCGCCACAACCGGGCGATAGCGTTCTCGGATGGCGGCGTGTCGGAATCGGGATGGATGAGTTCTTCCATGCCTACGACTTGAAAAGCCGGTTTTTCTACGAATTTGGTCTCGAGGATCATCCTTGTTCCCTCTCTTCGTTTTATTTGCTCCGGGGTACGGCGATCGGGACCAGCTCGATCAGATTGACGCGATGGCCGTCCGGGTCGAACAAATCGAACATGAGATGATGATTCCACGGGGAGTCCCACGACTCGAGCTCCGTCACGCGACAGCCCTTGACCTGCAGCGCCTCGTGCAAATCCGGGATCTCGCTGCATTTGAAATTGAAGGCCGGCTGCTCGGACGTTAGGATTGGCCCCTTCACTTCCGCCAGGCTGAACAAGGCGGCATGCTCGGGATGCGGCTTGAAGAACAGCGTCGCGCCACGCCGCCCGTCCCCCCAGTCCTCGATACCGCGGCAGTGCAACCCCAGCATTTCCGTATAAAATTCGATCGAGCGTTCCAGATTCGTGACGGATACGAACACTCCGCCTAGCAGTTGAACCGGCATAGTAGCGCCTCCTTATGTGGTGGACCTGCCTCTATGTAACGAATGAACGCCCCGCAACCATACAGCCTCCGTAAATAAGTTGAGATCAGGCGGTCACCATCAGCAGGTTGCCGTCGGGATCCTTGAACGTAAAATACACCTTACCCCCCATCGAGCGGAGGCGCTGCAGCTGTGCTCCGCTCGCGGTCAGGCTCAAGTACGCTTCCTGCATCGCGACCGGCTCGCGGCGCCGGAAGGCGTCGAGCACCGCTTCGAAGAAGGCGGCGGAGCCGGGGCCGCTCAGCGCGGCTTGGCGCTCGGCCGCGCGGCTGCCGACGGCGCGGCCTGTGGCGCCGGCCGGGCGCCGGAGCGACTGCAGCCGGCTTCGGGCCCGCGAGAGCGCCACCTGCACCGCCACCTCGGTGCCGCCCAGCCACGCCGCCGTCTCCTTCGCCGTGAAGTCGAACACGTCCATCAGCAGCAGGATGACGAACGGCTTGGGCGACAGCCTCCAGGCGAGCTCCTCGAGGTGCTCGCGCACATCCATGTCGCCCGCTGCCCGGTCCGGCGCCGACTGTGAATGAGCCGCCTCGGCCCGCACGAGGCGTGCCCCCCGCTGGGATCGGCGCCAGCGGTCGATCCATAGGTTGCGCGCGGTCCGGCAGGCGTAGCGGAAGCCGGTCTCGCGCTCCGGCCGTTCGGCCGCGGCGTCCAGGAGGCGGACCATCGTGTCCTGCACGAGGTCCTCCGCGTCCCAGCGCGAGCCGGCCAGCTGTAGGCAATAGCGCAGGAGCGGCTGCCGCAGCGCTTCGAGCTCCTGAAGCCGCTCGCCGCCCGCAGGCTGGGAAGCCGGGGACGCCGCGAGACCCGGCGTCCGGGCGTGCTGCACACGTCCGGCCAGTTCTCTCGTCGCGTCAGGACATTTCGGTACCTGGTTCCCTAGACAGCTAGCCACTTGATTGGTTCGCGCACGTTCTTTCAGATTGCTCTTCTCATCAACGCGCCCCTGGATCCGGCCACGGGGACCGCCCCCCGTTTCGCCCGTCGGCACACGTTCCGCTGGATCGCCGCCCGCGTCCCTCATCTGTCTACATTCCCTAATCGTCATACTCGGTTTCCTCCGCCCTGTCGGACCGTGTTCGCATGGCGTTCTTATTCGCCGCCACCCGTCGATATCCTCCCGAGCTCGGAATTAACGGAAAAATTTTCCGCTAATCGTTAAAAAATCAATTTTCAATCGGGAATACGGCTCGGCCCCTTAATTTTGGAGTCATGTTGTGAATTACTCGGTTTGTCGTAGTATTCCTTTTTTTTGCAG
>NZ_JBJGED010000053.1:0-19983 GCF_045062745.1 Paenibacillus sp. HJGM_3 | reverse complement strand
ATAAGGTATAAGGTATAAGGTATAAGGTATAAGGTATAAGGTATAAGGTATAAGGTATAAGGTATAAGGTATAAGGTTAATAAGTGGACGACATGTTCGACGGTCGGGCGCTAGTGGGAGCAGGCCCGCATTACAAACGCGGCGTGGAACCGGTGCTGCAATGCCTTCCGGCTTGAGAGTCAAACCAGGCTTGGCCATGGGCCGAGGAGGAAGAGCAAATAAAGTATATTAAGAATAACACGAAAATAGAATCCGTACAATAGATGGATCCCAGTTTTCCGCAAGTAAACGTTTTCCTTTTTCCCGCAAGGGAATGAGACGATTTTCATTCGTGAGGGGCATGAAAAAACACGAACAAAGGAGTTGGACAACCCTCCAATGTTCGTGTTTGGGTCGGTTAGCGTTTCATCTGCGCGAAGGCGCGGTCTGCCGCCTCGATCGTGTAGGTGACGTCGGCCTCCGTGTGCGCCGTCGTAAGGAACCACGCCTCGTACTTGGAAGGAGCGAGGCAGATGCCTTGGTCGAGCATGAGGCGGAAGAACGCCGCGAACTGCTCGCCGTCGGTCTGCTGCGCCTCGTCGTAATTCGTAACGGGATGGTCGCAGAAGTGCGTCGAGAAGGCGCCGCCGATCCGGTTGACCGTCAGCGCGATGCCGTGCCGCGAGGCGGCGTCCGCGATGCCGTCGGCGAGCGTCGTCGCGAGCGCCGTCAGGCGCGCGTACGTGCCCGGGGCGGCCAGCGCCTCGAGGCAGGCGATGCCGGCGCGGATCGAGGCCGGGTTGCCTGCCATCGTGCCGGCTTGGTAAGCCGGGCCGAGCGGGGCGACCTGCGCCATGATCTCGCGCCGTCCGCCGTAGGCGCCGATCGGCAAGCCACCGCCGATGATTTTGCCGAGCGCGGTGAGATCGGGCTCGACCGTGCTGTAGTCCGCGAAGCCGGCCTCCGCGTACGTCTGGGCCGCGCCATAATGGAAGCGGAACCCGGTGATAACCTCGTCATAGATGACGAGGGAGCCGTTCGCGCGAGCCAGGCGGCACAGCGCCTCGAGGTAGCCGGGCTTCGGCGCGACCATGCCGAAGTTGCCGACGATCGGCTCGATCATCACCGCGGCGATGTCCGCCCCCCAGTGGTGGAGGGCCTCTTCAAGCGCCGGCAGATCGTTATACGGCACGGTGATCACCTCGTGCGCGATGCTCGAAGGGACGCCCGCGCTGTCCGGAATGCCCAGCGTGGACGGGCCGGAGCCGGCAGCCACTAGCACGAGGTCCGAGTGGCCGTGATAGCAGCCGGCGAATTTCAAGATTTTGCTGCGCCCTGTATAGGCGCGAGCAACGCGGATCGTGGTCATGACGGCCTCCGTACCGGAGTTCACGAACCGCACCTTGTCGAGCGAAGGAATCGCTTCCTTCAGCATGCGCGCGAACTTGTTCTCCCATTCCGTCGGAGCGCCGTACAGGGTGCCGGTCTTCGCCGCCTCTATGATCGCATCCGTCACATGCGGATGCGCGTGACCGAGAATGATCGGGCCGTAGGCCGCCAAGTAATCGATGTAGCGATTCCCGTCTATATCCAAGAAGTAGGCGCCTTCGCCGCGCGCCATGAATACCGGCGCCCCGCCGCCGACGGCCTTGAACGAGCGGGACGGGCTGTTCACGCCGCCGACGATGTGCTCGAGCGCCTCTTTATATAACGCTTCGGATTGTGGACGTTGCATGGACATAAGCTCGAATCTCCTTTTGGATCAACCGCACGAATAGCGGCAAAAATTGCCGCTATGCTGTGGTGCTGTTGGTATTCCGATCGCCGAAGTGTCTGTGAGATGGTGGTTTTTGTACTTCCTGTCCCTCAATATGTACTATAACGTTCGCTGAGAAGGGATCGGCGTAATCGATATCGTACCTGAGCCCGTGCCGGTGTTGCCTGTTCCTGTGGCACCCGGCGTCGGAGACATGGTCGGCTTCACCGTCGCACCCGCACTACCGTTGCCGCCGTCTCCCGGGCTTGGGCTATTCGACCCCGGCTTCGGCGTCACGGTAGGCTTGGTGCCTGGGTCGTACGTGCCGGGCGGAGGCGTTAATCCCGGCTTCACGGTCGCCTCCGCATCATCATCTCCGCCAGCCGTAACCCCGCCGCTTGACCCGTGGCCTGTCCCCGTCCCCGGCGTCGGGGTTGGCGTAGGCTTCGGGGTAGGCTTGGGCGTCGGCTTCGGCGTCGGCGTGGCCTTGCTGCCCGTCCCGCCGCTGCCGCCAGTCGCCTTGCTCCCGCCCGCGCTGCCCGTACCCGTACTGCCGTTCGGCCTCACGATGGCGTCATCGTCGTCCGATACGCTGCCCGTCCGGCCTCCCGATCCACTCACGCTGCTGCCGGACCCGCTCCCCGTATCCGTCGCGCCATCCGGATCGTGCAGCCCGGCGAACTCGTCACGCACGAACTTTTGCAGCTTCTGCGGATTGACCGCGAGCACGGAGGCGCCGCCGACGTTGTCTTCCTCCAGCAGCTCCATAGGCGGGACCTGAACGCCCTTGACGCCGGTCGCTTTGATATCGAAGCCGAGCGAACCGAGCTTCAGCATATCCGTAATCGTCATGTTCGTCTCGATATACGGGTCGATGCTCGTCAAGATGCTGGGCAGCTTGAAGATCGAGGAGGTCGACTGCAGCTTGTCGGCCACCGCGGTCATGAACTTGCGCTGCCGCTCCGTCCGGGTGAAGTCGGACATGGCGTCGTGCCGAAACCGCACGTATTGCAGCGCTGTTTTGCCGTTCATATGCTGCATGCCTTTTTTGAGATCGATGTCGAACTCCGGCTCTTCCGAGTCATGATACTTCATGTCCTTCTCCACTTCGAGGTCGATGCCGTCGATCGCATCCACCAGCGCCATGAAGCCCTGGAAGTCGGTATACACGTAATACTGTATTTTAAGCCCGAGCAAATCGCCTGCCGTCTGCATCGCGAGCTGCGGACCGCCCAGCGTGATCGCCGCATTGATCCGGTCCGAGCCGAATCCCGGGATCTTCACGTACGTGTCGCGAAGAATCGAGAACAGATGGCCCTTCTTGGTCACCGGATCGACCGAGATGACCATGTTGGAGTCGGACCGGGGCACCTCATTCTTGGCCAGCCCGCGGGAGTCGCCGCCCAGGAGGAGAATGTTCACCCGCTCCTTGCCTTCCCACTTCGGCGGGGCCGGCTGCTCGACGGACGTATTCGTCGTATTGAATTGGCTGAAGATCGAATCTTCGCCTTTTTTCTGGATATGATTGCTGAATTGGATCAAAGAATAACTATAATAGCCGACTACTCCTATAAGAACCACAGTGAACGCCAAGGCGATCCACCGGATTTTCCTCCACATGGGCACCACTCCTTTGCAGTTGTGTGTCTCGGTTGTGTGACTTTTCCTTTGCTGCTCGATCGTGTAACATTAACTGTTGAAGAATCGGGTAACGCGAGGGAAAATGGACGGCAGCTATGTACGCATGTGTCGAATCGGATATTAAATGATCGTGAACGCCAATCGTTTCTTCTATAGTATATAGTTTTCGAAAACCGTCCTGCAACTTATGTCGATTCCTGGCACACAGAATGTGGAAATCGAGAAAAAAGGAGGCATCTAGATGCAGCCCGCCATACGAGTGGAGCAACTACGCAAGCAGTTCCGGGTGTCCAAGAGCCGCGAAGGGCTGAAGGGAGCGCTCCGCGATTTGTTCCGTCGGCAATATACGGAAATTACCGCCGTCAAGGATATTAGCTTTACCATCCCCCAGGGTGAAATATGCGGCTACATCGGGGAGAACGGGGCGGGCAAGTCCACGACGATCAAGATGCTCACGGGCATCCTCGTCCCGACTTCCGGCGTCATCGAGGTGAATGGCTTTGTCCCTTTCAAAGAGAGGGAGAAATTCGTGCAAGGCATCGGCGTTGTCTTCGGCCAGCGCAGCCAGCTCTGGTGGGATATCGGGGTAGTCGAATCGTTCCAGCTGCTGCGCAAAGTATACCGCGTGTCGGCCGAGGATTACAAAGTCAGGCTGGACGAGCTGGTCGAGCGGCTGCAGCTGCAGGATCTGCTGAACCGGCCGGTGCGCAAGCTGAGCCTCGGGCAGCGTATGCGCTGCGAGCTGGCGGCCTCGCTCCTTCACAACCCGAGCATCGTGTTCCTGGACGAGCCGACGATCGGCCTCGATATCGTGGTGAAGACGGAGATTCGCGAGTTTCTGAAGTCGATGAACCAGCGGTACGGCACGACGATTCTGCTCACGACGCACGATCTGCAGGATATCGAGGCCTTGTGCTCGCGCGTCATCATGCTGGACGACGGCCGGATCATCTATGACGGCGGCCTGGACCGGCTGAAGACGACGTGGGGCAAGGGCAAGGAGCTCGTCCTCCATCTGAACGAGAACGTCTCCGTGGAACGGCTCGTAGAGTTGACCCAAGGCCTGGGGGCGACATGGAGCAAAGAGAACGACTATACGGCCACCGCCTGGGTACCGCTCGAGCAAGCGAACGTCTCGGATGTGCTGTCGCGTGTCGTAAGCGCGGTCGACATTCGCGACATCCAGATCCACGAGCCTAATACGGACGATATCGTAAGGGAAATCTACAAGGCCGGTTCGGCGTCCGCCCCGAAGGACGATTCGGCCGAGCCTGCCGCTACAGCTCCGACGGCCGAGAAGGAAGAGGAAAAAGCGTATGTATAGCGCCTATCTCGACCTCATCCGGATCCGGTTCCTGATGATGCTGGCGTACCGGGTCAATTATTACAGCGGCATCATTATTTATGCCATTAATATCGGCGCCTATTACTTCCTGTGGAAAGCGATCTACGGAGGCAACGAGACGCTGGGCGGCATGACCGTCACGCAGATGACGACCTACGTGGCGGTATCCTGGATGGCGCGGGCGTTTTATTTCAACAACCTGGACCGGGAGATCGCAAACGAGATTCGCGACGGCAGCGTAGCGATCCAGTTCATACGGCCTTATAACTATTTATATGTGAAAATGATGCAAGGATTCGGAGAAGGGCTATTCCGTCTGCTCTTATTTATGGTGCCGGGCATGATCGTCGTCTCGCTGCTGTTCCCGGTTCGGCTGCCTACGGATCCGTCCATCTGGGGCGTGTTCCTCGTCATGCTTGTGTTCAGCTTCCTGATCAATTCTCAGATCAACATCCTGACGGGCTTGTTTGCTTTTTTCGTGGAAAATAACGAGGGACTTATGCGCATGAAACGGGTGGCGGTCGACCTGTTCTCGGGCCTGATCATTCCGCTGTCGTTCTTTCCAGGTTGGCTGGAGTGGGTGATGAAGGTGCTTCCGTTCCAGGCGATCACGTATTTGCCGGGCTCGGTGTTCACGGGTAAGGTGACCGGCAGCGCCGTCTATCAAGTGTTCGGCCTGCAGCTCATTTGGTTTGTCGGGCTGATCGTGCCGATCTGGATCATGTGGCGGAGCGCCCGCAGCCGATTGTTCGTTCAGGGAGGGTAACGGCCAATGTTCTATGCGTCTTTATTCGGAGAATATTTCTCCAATTATATTAAGCGCCGCCTGACGTATCGCTCCGACTTCTGGATCGAGATTGCCTCCGATTTGCTGTTCCAGGGCATGAACCTGCTGTTCATTCTTGTGGTGTTCCTGCATACGCCGCTGCTCGGTGGCTGGTCGCAGGAGCAGGTCGTGTTCATCTATGGCTACTTCATGGTGCCGTATGGGGTGTTCGGCTGCTTCTTCAACCTGTGGAACTTCTCGGAGCGGTATATCGGCAAAGGGGAGATGGACCGCGTCTTGACCCGGCCGGCGCACAATCTGGTGCAGCTCATGCTGGAAAATCTCGACCCGGCATCGCTGTTCGGCAGCTTGGTCGGCCTCTTCATAATGGGCTATACGGGGCTGCAGATGGACATGAGCTGGTCGTGGGCCGATCCGTTCGTGTTCTTACTCTTGACGCTTGGGGCAATTCTGATCTACGGCGGCGTGTACATCGCGATTACGTCGATTTCGTTTTTCTCCGACGCGCCGACCGGGATTTTGCCGCTTGTGTGGAACATTCAGAACTACGGGCGGTACCCGGTGAACATTTACAACAAGCTCATCAAGTTTTTGCTGACCGTTCTTCTCCCGTTCGCGTTTGTAGGGTTTTACCCGGCCGCTTATTTCCTCGACCGGGAGGAGTGGGGCGCTATGGCGCTCTTGACGCCGGTAATGGGGGCGTTGTTCATTACGATCGGGCTCTTGCTGTGGAACTACGGCGTACGCAAGTATCGGGGAGCTGGGTCGTAGGGAGGCTTGTTTTCAATCCGGCAATAGGGCGGCTGCTGCCATCAATTGGGCTACGGTGAACGAGACGCAAGGCAGTCGGTCGGAGCGCACGGGCTCGTCCTGCATGAAAATGTCTTGCAGCTCATACTTGCCATCTGCGTTCACATATCGTTCCAACACCTCATTGCGGGGATCGATGATCCAGTATTCGGGGATGCCGTGCTTGGCGTAGCTGGCGAGCTTGCGCTGCTTGTCCCTGCGGATGGAATGCGGCGAGAGAATCTCGGCAACCAGGTCGGGAGGCCCTTCGATAGCGCGTTTAGTAATGATGGAAGCGCGACTGCGGTGGACCATGACCAGATCAGGCTGACGCACTTCTCGATTGGACAATAGCACGTCGATCGGAGGAGTCAAAAGGATATATTCGCTTTCACAGGTGTTCATGATGATTTGGGCCAACTTAAGGCCAATCACTTGATGACGCGGGGATGGAGCGGGACTCATCAATTCCAGCACGCCGTCGTCCAGCTCGTAGCGATTGCCGTCATCCGGCAGGTTGGCATAATCGTCGTAAGTTAGGGGTTGTTCCCGGATCAGCGGATTTTTCTTTTGGTCCTTTTCCTTTGTCATCTTTAGTCCTCCCACTTACTTGCTTTTTCTTCAAGTATACCTTTCGGAAAGGAGATTGCCCAGATGCCTATCCCTGAAATAGGGAAGAAAGCCCCAGCCATCAAGCTGCCCGGCTCGAACGGGGAAGAAGTGTCGCTCCAGCAGTTCAAAGGGCGCAAGATCGTCCTGTTCTTCTACCCGCAGGACGAAACGCCGACATGTACGACGGAGGCTTGCGAGTTTCGCGATGCGTTCGCCGAGTTTGAAGAGACCGATGCGGTCGTCATCGGGATTAGCCCGGACTCCGTGGCTTCCCACGAGAAGTTTATCGGCAATCACAAGCTGCCTTACTTGCTGCTAGCCGACGAGAAGCTGAAGGCCTGCAAGGCGTATGACGTGTGGAAGATGAAAAAACTATACGGCCGCGATTACATGGGCGTCGTGCGATCCACTTTCCTGATCGACCGCAAAGGCAAGCTGGCGGGAGAGTGGCGCAACATCCGGGTGAAGGGCCATATCGACAAAGTGCTCGAGGCGGCGCGCAAGCTGCCGTAAATGACTGAAATAAAACAGCCCTCACTCAGTGAGGGCTGTTTGCCGCGAATTCGGTGCCGCACGGTCCGCCGCTGGGATTTTTCTCGATCTCGAGGGGCTGACCATCTCGCGTGTATAGCGGGTTGTAGTAGCCGCTGATTTTGGTCGTGGAGACGCCGGTGTAATGGCAAATGAACGAGCGGCGGAACCGGTCGGCCGACGTATTCGGATACGAGCCGTGAATGACATTGCCGTTGAAGAACAGGACGTCGCCCGCTTCCAGAATGACCGGGACCGGCTGCAGCCCTTCGGGCACGACGACCTCGTGGGTCGTGAACGAGACGGTCGGATCGGCTTCATGCGGACATTGGATCGCCTCCCGGCTCGTCTTCGGCACGACGAACAGCCCGCCGTTCTCCTCGTCGGAGGGGTCGACCGCCGTCCAGGCGGCAATACACGTACCCGGCTCGATCAACAGGTAGAAGTTGTCCTGGTGCAGCGCTTGGCCGCGAGCGCCGGGCGGCTTGTAATAGAACATGCTCTGGGCGGCCAGCGGCTCCTCGCCGAACAGATCCTCCAGGACGTCCATCACCCTCGGGTCGATCATGTAGTTGCGGGACAGCTCGTTGACCCGGTGAGGGTGCATGAAGCGCGGGTATTCCTTCAGAATGTCGCCGCCGGCTTGCTCCTTGCTGACGGGAGCGAACAGCCGCTCTACGGGGCCGTTCCGGTGCAGCATCGTGAATTCTTGCTGCAGCGCTTCGATGTCTTGGGCGGAGAACAATCCGCGCATAATGAGATAGCCGTCTGTATCAAACTGCTGCAATTGCTCGGGTGTAATCGTGGCGGGTAGCTTGCTCATGGGAGGATGACCATCCTTTCCGGCTTAGAGTGGATTGCTTGCGGTATAGTCTTAGTATAGAATGAGCGGGAAGGGGAGGGAATGAATGAAATGACTGAATTCCTTAACAATCCTGCTATTTCGTCTGAGTCAGACGGTCGAACGGATCCTCCCGGAAGCCAAGCTTCCGACGACCTGACGGGCCATCTGCCGACGATGCCCATTACCCAATCGCCGCCGCCGGGCGTGTTGATCGCCGACCACTTCCACCAGAACGCGGAGTACCGGACGTATCGGCCGGACGGAACGCGCGATTATTTAATTACATTAACGCTGAACGGCTGCGGGACGTATCGGATCGGGGACGAGGTTCGGCTGTGCAGGCGTGGCGATGTGATGGTGTTGACCCCGGGTACGCCTCATCGGTATGGGACTTCATCGGAGGCGGGATATTGGGAGTTCGTTTGGTGCCACTTTCTTCCGCACGAGGACTGGCAGCCGTATCTCGCGCTGCCGGCCGCTCTGCCCGGGCTGCTGCACGTGCAGCTGGCGCAGCCGGCTGTGTTCGAGCGGGTGCTGCAGGCGTTTCGCCGGCTGATCGGGGACCAGCTGCATACGGATCCGCTGCATGAGCGCATGGCGTATCTCGCGTTGGAGGAGATTGTGCTGCTGCTCGCCATGCAGGGCGGCGAGGCGCAAGGGAGCCTGTCGCTCGATCCGCGGATCGAAGAGGTGAAGCGGCTGCTGCTGGAGCGGATGCAGGAGCCCCACACGATCCAGTCGCTCGCCGAGCAGGTGCGGCTGTCGCCTTCTCGATTGTCGCACTTGTTCAAGGAGGCGACCGGCATGTCCATCATCGGAATGCTCCATCACATCCGGTTGCGGCAGGGAGCGCGGCTGCTCGCCTATACGTCGAGGCCGGTGGGGGAGATCGCGGAAGCGGTCGGCTTCCAGAGCCCGTTTTATTTCACGAAGCAATTCTCGGCCGCATACGGGATTAGCCCGAGCGCTTACCGGAGGGCGGCGCAGAGCCTGCATGCCGGGGACGGTACGAGTCCCGATACGAAACCCGGAACGAGTCCAGGCGGTCTGTGACCAAACCTCGTAAAACATCTATAGCAAGTCTGGCATAATTCAAGAAGCCCTTCATATACTCTATCACCAGTCCAAAACGATAGACAGATGGAGGGCTTTTACATGAGAGGGTTGCGCGCGGCGTTTGCATGGGCATTGTTGATGATCGGATGGGCAATCGTTGGCGTAGGGGCAGCTTGGGCTGCGGAAGGGCTGGACGTCTACGATCAGTTGAAGGCGGGCGCCAAAGTGCTGCAGGATCGCGAATACGACACCCCGGAGAAGCCGACCGTCTATTTGACGTTCGACGATGGTCCGGGCAAGCTTACCCCGCAAGTACTCGATCTGCTGAAGGAAGCGGACGTCAAGGCGACTTTTTTCGTGCTGGGCGAGCATGTGTACCAATCTCCGGACGCCATCCGGCGAATGGCGCAGGAAGGGCATGCGATCGGCAATCATACGTTTAACCATCAATACAATAACCTATATCCCACCTTTCGCCTGTTTTGGGACCAGATCGGGCGCACAGAGCAAGCGCTTGCGGAGACAGCAGGGGTGACTACGAATCTCGTAAGGGCGCCGGGCGGAACATTCTCGCATTTTGACGCCTACTACTTCTACTACTTGGACCAGGCCGGGTATTCGGTATTCGACTGGAATGTGGACAGCGGAGATTCGCTGCGCGCGAACGTACCTAAGAATGAGATTGTGCAAAATGTGAAAAATACGCCGCTCAAGCACGAGATGATCGTCCTCATGCATGACAGTGCGGGACACGAAGAGACGATACGGGCTTTGCCCGAGATCATACAGTTTTACAAGGACAAAGGCTATCAGTTCGCGACGTTGTCCGAGAGGGTGAAACCGGTCCAGCAGGCGATCGATCGCAAAAAGGCGGGGGCGTCCCTATCGAGAGCCGAGCATGAGCAGTGGACGCAAAACATGCAAGCCGTCGCTTCGCAAAAAGCGCCGGTGAATGTGGCGGCGGCTGTTGAAGTCGCGGATGTAGCGGACTCGCCGGTGTCGGTTGTGATGGCGACGCAAACGGTGACGCCACCCCCGCCTCCGCCCCCGCTGCGGTTGCATTTCGGGTCATCGGATATGTGGGAGCTGAGCGGGACGGAGTATGAGTTCCGGCACGACAAGCTGTTCGTCCCTCTCCGAGGGCTGTCGGAACGGATGGGCGCGGTCGTGGCGTGGGATGAAGCGCACCGGACGGCCATCGTTCGCTACGGAATGCATGAGCTGAGGGTGGATCTCCAGCGGCATGCGATCTCCGTTCAGGTGCCGGGCAAGCCGAATCGCATCTACCCCATGGCGGATATCGGCCTGCGGGACGGATCCGTCATCGTACCGCTCCGCCTGACGGTCGAGCTGCTCGGGGACCAGGTCGACAGCTATTCCCTAGGCGATACGCTGCGGGAAGTGACGCTGGATACGAGCACGCGGGGGTACCAATTCACGCCGATTCCGAAGCTGACAATGAAGGTCTAAAATAGTTAGGCGATGGAGACACTAGAAACATAGATTGCGAGTTTCTGAGGAGGTCTTCATCCATGACGCTGAAGCGCGAGGAGCGGTATCCGTTCGATCGGCCGAACGAATGCCTGGAACAGGTCGTCTATCAGGCGGAGAAAGCGATACTAGGAAAGAGAGAATGCATCGAGCTGGCGCTGCTCGCCTTCCTGTGCGGCGGCCACGTGCTGCTCGAGGATGTGCCGGGCGTTGGCAAGACGATGCTCGTGCGGACGCTCGCTCGGATAATGGGCGCGGATTTCAAGCGGATCCAGTGTACGCCGGACTTGCTCCCGTCCGATGTGACCGGCGTCTCGGTCTTCAATCCGAAGACGAACGAATTCGAATACCGGCCCGGGCCCCTAACGGCGCACGTCGTCCTCGTCGACGAGATCAACCGGGCGTCGCCGCGGACGCAGTCGGCGCTCCTCGAGGCGATGGAAGAGCGCAGCGTTACGGTGGACGGCCATGAGAGCAAGCTGCCGGAGCCGTTCCTGCTGCTCGCCACGCAGAATCCGATCGAGCAGGCGGGCACGTTCGTGCTGCCGGAGGCGCAGCTCGATCGGTTCCTGCTGAAGCTGCGGATCGGCTATCCCGACGAGCAGCATGAGGTGGAGCTGCTCGGCCGGCTGCAGACGCGCCATCCGCTGGACGGCGTGCAGCCGGTGCTGCTGCCGGAGGAGCTGCTCCAGCTGCAGCGGGGGGTGCGCGCCGTCTTCGTAGACGACACATTGAAGGCGTACATGGTGAAGCTGGCGGCGGCGACGCGGCACCATGCCGAGCTGCAGCTGGGCGCGAGCCCGCGGGCGGTCGCCGCTCTGATGCGGGCGGCTCAAGCGCGCGCCTATATGGCGGGCCGGGGGTATGTGGTGCCGGACGATATCAAGGCGCTGCTCGTCCCGGTGTGGGCGCACCGGCTCGTGTTGAAGCTAGACGCCCGCATCGCGGGCCGGACGGCCGAAGCGGTGCTGCACGGTATCGCGGGAGCCGGGGCGGTACCGGCCATGCGGACGGCTTCGGGAGGTACGCTATGAGACGGTGGGGGCATTTCCTGCTGCTCTTCCTCCTGTTCGGAGGGCTGGGCGTACTGTGGAGCTGGAGAGGCGGACAGACCGCCTATTTTCTGTTGATCGCGACTGCGGTGCTGCTCTTGCAAGCGGTGGGCACGGCGCTATTCAGCTTGCGAGGAGTGTCCGTGGAATGCGGGACGGAGCGAAGCCGCGTCTATGGCGGAGAAGCGCTGGCCGTCTCGCTTCGCATTCAGCGCCGTCCGCTGTGGCCGGTGCTGTGGCTGCTCGTGCAGCACACATGGCAGCACAGCGGTGGGGCGCGAGTGACGTACCGGCAGTTGTTGTTTCCGTGGATGCGGGCGGATATGGCACTGCGCTATCGGCTGCAAGGGCTGCGGCGGGGGGAATACAAGTCGGCGGGCGTGGAGCTGTATACCGGCGATCTGTTCGGGCTCATGCAGGTGAAACGGCAGCGGGCGGGACAAGCCTGCTTCCTCGTCTACCCGCAGCCGGTCGAGACGGCGGCAGAGTGGAGCGCTCCCTACGAAGAGGATGCGGTTGCGAGCCGGAGTGCTTCGTGGCGGGACAGCGGCGTCATTCGCGGCGTCCGTCCGTATGAAGCGGGCGATCCGCTCTCGAGGATTCATTGGAAGCTGACGGCCCGTTCGGGCGGGCTGAAGACGAAGACGTTCGAGCCGGCGGGCACGGAGCGGGCGGTGCTCTGGCTCGACACCTCGGCTGCCTCTTATTCTGGAAGCCACGTATTCGAAGCGGCCGTGCAGGCCGTTGCCGGTATGGTTCGCCAATCGCTCGGCGCCGGCAGCGGTTGGGTGCAGCTTCGCTCCAGTTCGAGCGAAGCCAGCCCGCTCGTCGTGTCGACGCTGGAGGAGCTGCAGTCCGCCTATGAGTGGCTCGCGCGCATCCAGCCGGACGGCCGGACCGCATTCGGCGATCACCTGCTGCGCGAGTCGCTCCGGCTGCCCCTGCAGCTGCCGCTCGTCCTTGTGACGCCGCTCGCGGGGGACGCGCTCACCCCGGTGCTGCGGCGGCTGCGGCATGCCGGCCGGGCGTGCACGGTGCTGCATGTGCATGGCTCGCCTGCGCTTACATGGCCGCAGCGCCAATGGAAGCGCGAGCTGGAGGAGCTCGGCTGCCGGTTCGCGGATTTCCGGGCCGGGGGCCTGGCCACAGCATCCGTCGGCGAGGCGGAAGCGAACGGGGGTGCGGTCGATGGCATCGCCTAACCGGACGCCGGGATCGGCATCTTCTCCGGCGGTTCCGCGCGCCTATGGACGCGAAGGCGTCGCCGCCGTGTTGCTTTACGTACTGCTTATGGAGTGGCTCCGCCCGCTCGCGGCAATGTCCGCTTACACGGATATCGATGTATTGAAGCCTTTCCTAATTACATACGCCTTCTTCGTGCTGCTCGAATATGCCCGAATCCCGGCCGGATGGAACTGGATCCTGAAGCTGGCGGCGTGCTTCGTCGTGATCCGGATGCTGTTCTATCCGCACGAAGGCCTCTCGTGGGGCTGGCTCGCCGATTACGGGCAAGAGACGATGAAGGATTTGGCCGCCGCCGTGCAGTTCAGTATGGAGGGGATCAGCCCGGCTAACCGGACGATGCTGTTCCTGCTCGGCTGGGCGCTGCTCATCACCGTGCTGTATTCCACGGTTGTGGAGCGTCACCAGGCGCTGTGGCTGATCGTAGCCACCCTCGCGTACCTCGTCGCCCTGCCGTTATGGGCGGACGTGAATACGTCGGCCGGCGTCCTGCGTACGTTCGGCGCCGGCATGCTGCTGCTGGCCGTCAATCAGCCGTCCCGGGTCGCGGGCCAGTTCGCACTGCGGCTCCGGGCGGGGGCGTGGCCGCTCGGGCGCTGGGCGACGGCCGCGGCGCTCCTCATGACGCTCGCGATCGGCGCGGGGCTCTGGCTGTCGCGCGATGAAGCTCGGCAAGCGCGGCCGCTTCCGTGGAACGCGGTGGAGAGCGCGTGGTCGCGGCTGTTCCCGGCTTCGAACGGCGGCTTCGCGAGCGAGACGCTCCCGCCGTCGGCGGGCCTCGCGGCCTGGACCGGCTACAGCAGCGACGATTCCCGCTTAGGCGGACCGCTGCAGACGGACGACCGCGTCGCGTTCACCGCGCGTACCGAGGAGGCGACCTACTGGCGTGGCGAGTCGCGCAGCACGTACACGGGCCGCGGCTGGGTGACCGGCGGGGACGACTCCGCCGGCGGCGCCGGTCGCTCTGGCGGGAGCGTCGCGACAGGAGCCTCGGCGTCCGTCACCCCGGCCGCGACGCTGCCGACGAAGCCGCTCGGTGCCGGGCCGCGCCGGACGATCCAGCAGGAGATCATGCTGGAAGACCCGAGCCTCGGCCGGCAGCTGTTCGCCGGCGGCGCGATCGCGCAAGTCGACGCGCTCGTCACGCGCTCCGGCCAGTCGCTCGCGCCGGAGCTGCTCGCGGTTGACCCGGCCACGGGACGCGTGACCGTACAGGCTTCCGAGCCGGTCGCTTACTACCGGCTCGCAGTAGAGGTGCAGGCGGACGCCGCGCTCCGCCTGGCGCAGCCGGCCGCGCCGAGCCGCCCGCTGACGGCGGCGGAGCGCGCGGCCCTGGCCGGCGACCTGCAGCTGCCGGCCGCCTTGCCCGAGCGCGTGCGCGAGCTGGCGCGCACGATCACGGCGGGCGCGGACAGCGATGCGGGCCGCGCCCAGGCGATCGAAGCGTACTTGCGCAGCCGGTACGCCTACAATCTGGAGAAGCCTACGGTGCCAGGCGAGGGCGAAGATTTCGTCGACCACTTCCTGTTCGTCGACCAGGTCGGGTATTGCGATCATTTCTCCACCGCGATGGTCGTCCTGCTGCGCAGCGTGGACGTACCGGCTCGGTGGGTCAAAGGGTTCGCCCCGGGCGAGCTCAGCACCTCGAACGCAATTCCGTCGGCGACCCTCGCGACCTACACGGTTACGAATCGCGATGCACATTCTTGGGTCGAAGTGTATTTGCCCGAACAAGGCTGGGTGCGGTTCGAGCCGACGCCCGGCTTCTCCGACACGCCGGCATCGGGACTGGATCCCGTCGCTCCGCCGGTCGGAGGCGACGCGATGACGGTAACCGCAGCGGTTTCCGGCCCGTCGCTCTCCGGCTATTCGGTCGCCGGACCGGGCGGCGCGAGCTGGCTGAGCTTGACGGGGGCGCAGCTCGCCGCTTGGGGCGGTCAGCTGCAGCAGGCGGTCGGAGAGAAGCTCCTCTCCGGAGAGAATGGGTCCGGCCTAAACCAGCTGGTCCTGTGGATGGCGGCCCTGCTCTTGGTTCCGCCGCTCCTCTGGTTCGCCTCGCCCCGACTCCGCTCTGCGGTCATGGCGGTCCGCCAGCCTGAGCGGCGATCGCTGCGAGCCTATGATGCGATCTGGGCGAAGCTCGGTCGCCGAGTGGGCCGGAAGCGGCCGGAGCAGACGGTGCGCGAGTATGTCGACGCCGCGGTGCGCCGGCTGCCGGACGAGGATCAGCGCGAGGCGCTGCGGCAGTTCGCCGGGCTGTATGAAGCGGCGCGCTACGCCGAGCGTCCGATGCGGCGCAGCACCGAGGACAAGGCGCGGCTGGCCGAGCTGTGGGCGCGAATCGCCCGTTCCAAGTCTCCGGGTTCTATGCGATAATGGAGGCAGGAGGGGATGGCGATGAGCGAAGGGCAACGGACGTCCAGTGAGCGGACCTCTGCAGTGGAGGGGCACCCGGTTGTCTTATTCGACGGGGTGTGCAATCTATGCAACGGCTCAGTGCAGTTCATCCTCCGCCATGACCCCGAAGGCCGCTTCCGCTTCGCGGCCTTGCAGTCCGAGGCGGCCCGCCGCCTGCTCGCACACAAGGGAATCGATCCGTCCCGGCTCGATTCCCTCGTGCTGCTCGACGCGGAGGGCCGCTGCAGCGTACAATCGGCCGCGGCTCTGCGGATCGCGCGGCAGCTGAGGGGCTGGCCGCGACTGGCCGCGCCCCTCATCCTGGTCCCCCGTCCGATCCGGGACGGGGTGTACCGCTTCGTCGCCCGCCACCGGTACCGGTGGTTCGGGCGACGCGAATCGTGCTGGCTGCCGACGCCCGAGCTCCGGCAGCGCTTTTTGGACTAACCCGATCCGGCAGTGACCGCTGCCGGATTTCTTGCGTGCCGGGACCGGACTTGGGGCACGATACCCCTAGGGGTTCGAATTCGAGGCAATCGGCCTAATTTTTCTTCCAACGGCTTGTCTTGACGCGCTTTCCGCGGATTTTATATAATAGACGTTAAATGTTCAGCGGACTTACTACGCGCGAATCTAAGGAGGATTACCTTGAACAAACCGAATGAAATGATCGTGGTGCTCGATTTCGGCGGTCAATACAACCAGCTCATTGCCCGCAGAATCCGGGACTTGGGGGTGTACAGCGAGCTGCTGCCTTACAACACGTCCGTCGAGCGGATCCGGGAGCTCTCACCCAAGGGGATCGTGTTTTCCGGCGGCCCGTCCAGCGTGTACGAGCCCAACTCCCCGCAAGTCGACCCGGGCATCTACGAGCTTGGCATCCCGGTGCTCGGCATTTGCTACGGCATGCAGCTGATGGCGCACCAATTGAGCGGGAAGGTCGAGAAGGCGAATAAGCGGGAGTATGGCAAAGCCGATGTCGACTTCAACCCAAGCAGCCGGCTCGTGCAAGGGCTAAATGCCAAGCAGACCGTCTGGATGAGCCACGGGGACTATGTCTCGGCCTTGCCGGGCGGATTCGTCGTGGATGCGAGCACCGAGCATGCGCCGGTCGCGGCGATGAGCCATCCGGAGAAGCATTTCTACGGTGTCCAATTCCATCCCGAAGTGCGTCATTCCATATATGGCAACGAGCTGATCCGCAACTTCCTGTTCGAAGTGTGCGGCTGCGAAGGCACGTGGAGCATGGAGACGTTTATCGAGGATACGATTCGCGATATCCGCGACCAAGTGGGCCGCGGCAAGGTGCTGTGCGCCCTGAGCGGCGGCGTGGATTCTTCGGTTGTGGCCATCTTGCTGCATAAGGCGATCGGCGATCAACTGACTTGCATGTTCATCGACCACGGCTTGCTGCGCAAGGGCGAAGCGGATGGAGTCATGGAGACCTTCGTCGGCAAGTTCGACATGAAGGTCGTGAAGATTGACGCACGCGAGCGCTTCCTGGGCAAGCTGGCGGGCGTGGAAGATCCGGAGCAGAAGCGCAAAATCATCGGGAATGAATTTATTCGTGTCTTCGAGGAAGAGTCGGGCAAATTTGACGATTTCGAATTCCTGGCGCAAGGCACGCTGTATACGGATATTGTGGAGAGCGGAACGGCGACCGCTCAGACGATCAAGTCTCACCACAACGTTGGCGGCCTGCCGGAAGACATGAAGTTCAAGCTTGTCGAACCGCTCAAAGCGCTGTTCAAGGATGAGGTGCGCAAGGTGGGCGAGGAGTGCGGCCTGCCGGCGGCCATTGTCTGGCGCCAACCGTTCCCGGGACCGGGGCTTGCGATTCGCGTATTGGGCGAAGTGACCGAGGAGAAGCTGCACATCGTTCGGGAATCGGACGCGATCCTCCATCAGGAGATCGCGGCGGCCGGCCTGCAGCGCGAGATTTGGCAGTACTTCACGGCGCTGCCGAATATGAAGAGCGTCGGTGTCATGGGCGACGGCCGGACGTATTCGTACACGGTCGGCCTGCGCGCCGTCACTTCGATCGATGGGATGACCGCCGACTGGGCTAGAATCCCGTATGAAGTGCTGGAGCGCATCTCCAATCGGATCGTGAACGAAGTCGAGAACGTGAACCGGATCGTGTACGACATCACGTCGAAGCCTCCGGCGACGATCGAGTGGGAATAATAGCTTGTCACATGAAAGAGGCTCATCTGTTGCGGTGGGCCTCTTTTCTAATGCCGTTGGAATATTTTTCAATCTCTGTATGCGCATACATCCGAACGTCTTTGCAAATACTACTCGGTAATGTTCGGCAATAGCATTGACAAGCTTCGACAATCGGGCTTAGAATAAGGGTGAATAACAACATATGTTTCGTATATTCTCAAGAATCGGCTTGAGAGTCTCTACAAGATCACCGTAAATGATCTGGCTACGAACAGAGAACGCCTCCCCTGGAACCGGGATTAGTGCTTGCGCTTGTGCAGGTGCTTTTTTTAAGTCCTAGGGCGCTTAGGCCGTTCTCTCGCCTGAAAGCCTGGTCGGTGTGCAGTGAGACGGAACCCGAACCGGGCTTTTTTGCGTTCCGGAGGCGTTCCGTTTGGCCAGCATTCCGGTCAGGCAACAGGCGCGCGTCGTTATTTCCAACTCTATTTTGTAGGAGGAAACAGTCAAAATGGATCGTTTGTTTAAGCTGAGGGAGCACGGAACAACGGTTAGAACCGAGATTATCGCGGGTCTGACCACATTCATGACGATGGCTTACATCCTGTTCGTCAACACATTGTTCCTGGGCGAAGGGGGAGCGGGCATTCCGAATCAAGCCGTCTTCTTCGCTACCGCAGTAGGTGCAGGACTCGTCACGCTGGCTATGGGATTTTTCGTCAATATTCCGATCGCGCTCGCGCCGGGCATGGGGCTCAATGCTTACTTCATGACCGTCGTGCTGAGCTCGGGAGGGGACATTACTTGGCAAACCGCTTTAGGCGCCGTCTTCCTGTCCGGGATTATCTTCATCATCCTGACGGTGACCAAAGTTCGTCAATTGCTGCTCTCGGCCGTTCCGAACAATCTTCGCGTGGCGATTACCGTGGGTATCGGGTTGTTTATTACGATCATCGGCTTCAAGCTTAGCAACATTTTGATGGTCAGCGTGAATCCGGATGATAAGCTGGACGTGTCCAAGGGTGCTGTGCTGAACACGAACCAATTCAACATTATTCTCGGTGACTTCATTCATAATAAGGACTCTCTGCTGACGATTATCGCCCTCTTCCTTATCGCGATTCTGATGGCGATGAAGGTTCGCGGCGCGCTGTTGATCGGGATCGTGGCGGCTACTTTGATCGGGATTCCGATGGGCGTGACGAATGTAAAAGGGTTGTCGGATGCGAGCTGGCTTCCTTCGTTCGATAACTTGGCCGTAGGGAAACTGGATATCGCCGGCGCGTTCGGCGTCGGGATCGTGGAGATCATCCTCGTGTTCACGTTCGTGGAGCTGTTCGATACGTTCGGGACGCTGGTCGGTACGGCGAGCCGCGCCGGTCTGCTCAAGGACAAGGCGAAGGGCGAGAAACTGATCGGCAAAGCGATGCTGGTCGACGCCGCAGGTGTCAGTGCAGGCGCCTTGCTCGGGACGAGCACGATCACTTCTTATGTAGAGAGCACGAGCGGCGTGGCCGAAGGCGGCCGGACCGGTCTTACTTCCGTTACTACGGGCGTCTTGTTCCTGCTCGCGTTGTTCATTGCTCCTCTGGCACTGGTGGTACCTTCTGCGGCTACCGCTCCCGCGCTTATTATTGTAGGCGTGCTTATGATGGCGAGCATCAAAGAAATCGAGTGGGGCAACTTCGTCGAAGCATTCCCGGCCTTTTTGACCATCGTCCTGATGCCGTTTACGTACAGCATTGCGAACGGGATTTCGTTCGGTATCGTTTCTTACACGGTGCTGGCGGCCCTTTATAACACTACGGCTTCCAAGCGTGTGCCGCTTCACTGGCTCATGTGGGTGTTGTCGATACTCATCATCGCTCGTTATATTTGGCTCGGCGCGGCTTAAGGCGTCGGAGCTTTCGCGGCAACGCCGGTCTTCGGACCGGCTTTTTTTGTTGGTTCGCTTGGAGCGGGTTGAAGTGAGAAAATTCCAGTTGCAACGCGTTCGGATATTTGGTATATTAATTCTCGCCGCTTCGAAAGCTTGTCTTTCCGGGCTGAGCAAGTGACAAAATAATGCTTGCATCGATGATGGCGAATGTGGTATATTAATCAGGTCGCTGTTCGGACGGCTCTACTGCCGACGACGACGGGATTGTTCCTTGAAAACTGAACAACGAGCGTGCAAGTAATAAATGCTAGTAACGTTTTAGAGCTTTAATCAGATTCACCTTTATGGAGAGTTTGATCCTGGCTCAGGACGAACGCTGGCGGCGTGCCTAATACATGCAAGTCGAGCGGATCGTT
>NZ_JBJGED010000052.1:0-26925 GCF_045062745.1 Paenibacillus sp. HJGM_3 | reverse complement strand
TTGCATGTATTAGGCACGCCGCCAGCGTTCGTCCTGAGCCAGGATCAAACTCTCCATAAAGGATACATCTGATTAAAAGCTCATTTCAAAACTAGCTTGTTTGCGAACCGAAGTCCGCTATACTTGCACGCTCGTTGTTCAGTTTTCAAGGAACAATCTCGATTTCGTTCGCCGCCCGCATCTCTCGCGGCCGGAATTACAATATAGCACGTCCGCCAACACCACAGCAAGCGGTAAAATATTACAGACAACCCTCTTTCCATTCACCTTCAGCGTGTACGTAATTCTGCGTTATAATGAAACCATCCAGGCTTACACATAATAAGGAACGGAGGCAGAACCGCGTGTATCCCCCTTCCATCCGCTTTCATGTCGCGGGCGACGTCACGGTTAAGGCCGGCCACACGCTCGGGCCTCGTCAGATCCCGGACTACGAGCTCGTTTATTTTCCCGTCGGCAGCCGGACGGTATACGCCATACATAACTGCGAACATCGTCTCGATCAGCCTTGCGTAGTTTTCACGCGGCCGGGCGAATCGCACCAATACCGCTTCGATCCCCAAGCCCCATGCCGGCACTTATTCATTCATTTTGATATAGAGGAGCAGTCGAGCCTGAAGCACTTCCGCATGGTAACAGACGCCGCGTGCAGCGTCATCCCTCTCCAGGACAGGTCCCTTCTGCCGCAGCTGATGAAGCAGATGCTCTACATGTTCCATGTCCAGCCCGCCCGGTGGAAGTCGCTCGCGGAGACGCTCCTGCACTATATGCTAGAGGAGCTGGAGTGCGCCCTCGAGCCCACGGCCAACGCCTATGACGAACAAAAAATGCCCCCGCAGATCTCGAGCGCCCTGCACTACATCGATGCCCACGCCCGAGAACCGATCGATGTCGAGCAGCTGGCCCGGCAAGCGGGTTGGTCGCACGAGCATTTTACGCGCACGTTCCAGCAGCATGTCGGACACTCGCCCAAGCATTGGATCAACAAGCGCAAAATGGACGTTGCCGGTCAGCTGCTGCTCCAGCAATCGGACAGCGTCAAGCAAATCGCACGTACGCTCGGGTTTGCCGACGAGTATTATTTTCACCGGCTGTTCCGGCGCATGATGGGAATGACCGCGACCGAATATCGGCGCAAGTACAGCGACGCGCGCATGCGCGACCTGGCCCCTCCGGACGATTGGGGCCGGTTTTATCCATTGAACCACTATTTCGTCCTGATCGATCACAACGTCAGTACCTAGATCAAATTTGTCCATCATTCCATCGGCTGCGTGCATTGCCGGTACCCGCATTTTCCCCGACAATAAAGATGTTCATATGAAAGGAGTGCTGGGAGATGAGCGAGTCAACCGCCGTGCAGCGGCAACGATACGCCGTGTCGATCGAGCAATACGCGGATTATCACCGGAACGGGTACTTAATCGTAAAAGGACTGTTGAACGAGACCGACGTGGAGCGGTTGAGAAGCTGGACGGACGATATTTATTCCGGGCGCATTACCGAGCTGGATCACTTGTCGCCGGATCACCCGTGGATGAAGGATCAGAAGAAGACGGAACGGCTGTCCTCGGCACGGATGCACATGCCGCATCAACACAACGTGACCGCCGAATGGGGCTTGCTGCACCCTCAGGTGTTGGACGTATTGGAAGCGCTTATCGGGCCGGACGTCCTGGCGCTGCAGTCGATGCTGTTCTTCAACCCTCCGGGCAAAGGGGGCCAAGGCTGGCACCAGGACTCGTTCTACATCCAGACCCAGCCGGACAGCCTCATCGGGGCCTGGATCGCGCTCGACCGGGCCGATGAAGCGAACGGCTGCTTGTGGGTCGCCCCCGGCTCCCACTGTGAGCCGATTTATCCGCCGCCGGTCGCCCGCAAAGGCTACGTCCACGCGGACGAGCGGCACATTCAGGGACTCGTGCCCGCCAGCGCCCCGAGCGTGATGGACGACGAGGTCAACAACTTGTCCCAGGTGGCGAGCAAATATGGGCCGGCCGTTCCGGTCATCGTAGAGCCGGGCGACGTCGTCTTCTTCCACTCGCACCTGCTGCACCGCTCCTACCGCAATGAAACCGCCGACCGGTTCCGGCGCGCCTACGTGCTGCACTTTTGCAATGCCCGATCCTGGGTGCCTTGGCATGGGTCGAACCAGAACCACATCCTAGCCAGAGGACGGACACACCTCCCGTTCGCCTCGCCCAAGCTGGGGACACCGGTAGAGCTCACCCCCGAGCCGGAGAGCGGGGACGACCAAGGGTCCATGATGGTTGCGATGCCTGGCGGTGATATGGGCAAGCTGGAAATGTGAAATGAACCCCGCAAAGTGAAGGTGCTCGGCACGTTACGTGCCGAGCACCTTTTTGCCTCGAGGCTGCGTCCCTTCCGGGTCGGGCTCGAGCGTAATGCCGATCGTGTCGAAATCGCGGCCCACCCCCGCGCCGAACGTGAACGTCAGGACGCCGTTGCCGAGCGAGTCCACCCGGAACGTCCCACCGTTCACCCGGTTGCCGCTCTTCACGATCCACACTTGGTACGCCTGCTCACCCTGAAGCGCGGGCAGGCCGCTCGCTTGCAGCACGAGCTGCAGGTTGTCGCCGTGCTGCATCAGGGACGCGACGCCAGAGGCCGAAGGGCTCGCGGCGTCGAACGAGCGCAAGCTGTAGCGGCCTACGACCTGGCTCGGCTCGCTCAAGCCCGGCGGCCCGACGGGAGCCGGGCCGCCCCATTGCGTAGCGCCGTACCAGCCGGCGCTGCCGACGATTAGCATCGCCGCGAGCATAGCGGCAATCGCATAGATTCGGCGCGGGCGAGCGGGCACAGGCACGCGCCGGAGGGATGATCCGCTGGAGGGACGATCCGCGATCGCACCTTCTCCAGCGCTGCGGAACCCTCGCGATGCCGTATCAAGAGCCTCGCGTGTATCGCCCGCTTGCATGGAGGCGGCCAATATTTCGCCCTTCCATTCGGCAGGCGGTTCCAGCTCCTCCATCGCATAGGGCAAAGCGTCCCACGTCTCGTTCAGTTCCTTTAATTCCAGCTGGCAGCTCGGGCAAGCCGTAAGATGTTGATCGAATGCTTCCCGCTCCGGCTCCGTCATTTCCTTCAGAAAATAAGGCACTAGTTGATCGCACGGCCCACCGCTCGGATTCATTCGATCACCTCCTCTCTCACAGATGCCATCTGCTTGCGCAGCAATTTCAATGCCTGGTGCAGCCGGTTCTTGATCGTCCCTAACGGTTCCCCGCTGCGTTCGGCGATTTCGCTTAACGTATAGCCTTCCCAATACAGCCAGCGGATGAGCTGGAGCTGGCGGTCGGTCAGCGCGCGGGACGCTTCCGCAAGCCGCTCCTTCAGCCACGTTCGGGACACGGCGGCCTCCGGGTGAAGCTGAAGATGATCCGGCAGCGACTCCCAAGCCGAAGGCTCGAACGGGACGACAGCCGGCTGGTTCCTTGCTTGGCGAAGCTGATCGATCACGATGTTGCGGGTAATCGTCAGCAGCCAATTGACGAATAAGCCCTTCTTAGCGTCATATCCGCTCTCCGTAGTCCACAGGCGCGTGAACACCAACTGGACCACTTCCTTCGCGAGCTGCGCGTCGGGGGTCGACTTCATCGCGAATGAGTAGACGAGCTTCGCATAGCGGTCGTACAGCATCTCGAGCGCTTCGCCTTGCTTGTCCCGCACCATCCGCATCAATTGTTCATCGGAATAGGGTTGCACGATAGAGACTCTCCCCGTGTCGAGTAACGGACCTCTTAATGAAGAAACGATGGTGTTTCGCCTCCTGCTCTAATATCCTTCGACAAAATCGTCGAGAATCCCTCTCCATGCCTCCTTATCCCAGTGACAAAAAAACGGCACTCCGGGAAACGAGCCGCGTCCGGGAGTGCCGATTCCTTTATTTGACGATAATTTTCCCCTTCATAAACTCTTTATGAGGTTCGCAATAATACGTGAATTCCCCGGCTTTGGTCAAAGTGATCGTCACGGACTGGTCTTTGCCGATCAGAGGAGTCGAGAACAGCGGTTTGTCCCCGGCCAGTTCATCGGACACGACGTTGTGCTGCACAGGATCCCGGTTCGTGAACGTAATGCTGGAGCCGACTTCAACCGTGATCTCCGGCATCCCGAACGCGAAATTCGCGATGTCCATCGTATAAACCTTGCCGGCCGGCTTCGGCTGCTCCACCTGTATCGTAGAAGTCGGGTCGAGCACGTACCACACTTTGCCAACGCCTTGACCGAGCACGTCCCCGGCTTTCTGATCCTTGATGTAATAGTATAGCGGCCAACCCTTGTACGTCGTCTGCTTCGTGCCGTCGTTGCGCACGATCGTGCCGAAATCTTCCATCTTGACGTCCCCGGATGTCGAGAGGTGCTCGGAATAAAAAATCGGCCAGTTCACTTCACAGTTCCCGTAGCAGACGGAAGTGTCCTTCGTATCTTTCGTATACAAGTACAACGTCATGCCCTTCGCATCGGTCAGGAACTTGCCGAGGCCTTCTTGGGAACCGAGCGAGACGGAAGAGAAGCCCGCCACGTACCAAACGTTGTTCACCCCTTGACCGAGCACGTCGCCGGCTTTCGTATCCTTCACGAAGTAGTACAGCGGCATGCCCTTGTACGTCGTCTGCTTCTTGCCGTCCTCCCGAACGATGGTCTTGAAGTCCGCGGCATTCATCTCGTTGGAAACTTGGATGTTCTCGTTATAATAGATCGGCCAGTTGACGGCGCATTGGTCCTTGCAAGTGCTGACGTCCGTCGTGTCTTTGGTGAAATAGTACAGCGTCTTGCCGCTCTCATCGACCAGGTAGGAGCCGAGCATATGATCATGCGCCACGTTAATGCGGACGGCCTTGGCAAGACCGGCTTTGTCGGCGGCTACGACCTTGGCGTCGACGAGCGTTTGGACGAGCGTCTTGGAGCCGCTCTTGACGTTCAGCTTCAACGCTTCTACCGTGGCGGTCGAGATATGGCTGTTGCGCAGGCTGCCGGCTCCGGCAATCTGGGACAGGCCTTTCGTTTTCGCGTATGTAAGCACGTCGTTGTAGGAGAAATCCGCATCCTGCTTATAGCCGAGCGCTTCCAGCAGCACCTTGTAGTATTGCTGTGCGGTTACGCCTGAGAGCGGATCGAACTTGCCCTCCCCTGTCCCGGTCCACCCTAGAGACGGATTAGCCTTCAGGTAAGCGAGGATCGCTTTGTTGCTGTCACTGACCAGACTCGCGTCGGCGAAGTTGTCTTGCCCCTGGAAGCCGAGCGCCGTCTGCTCCAGCCCCTTGAGCCGCAAGAACAGAATCGCCGCCTGCAGTCGGGTCGTCGTCTTGGCCAAGTAGCTGGCGGTTACCCCGCTGCCGTCGCCTTGGAGCACCCCTAACTCCGTCACCACCTGAGCGTCCGTCTTCACGCTGGCTGCTGCGGGCGCCTCCGCGGCGAACGCTGGCATAGCGGCACTGAGCAGCATCGCCCCGGCCAGCACCAAGCCGGCCCATTTGCTTCGTTTGTTCATTCGGTTCTCTCCTCCCATAAAGTCGGCATGCCTGGATAGCATCGCTTTCATGAGAGTTAACGACGAACGGAAACGATCGGTTCGATTTATTTTGGCTTTTCTACAAAAAAAATAAAACGGCTGTCCACCTGCGCCGTCAATTCCATCAGCCTGGTACAACCTGTAACCCACATGCATAAGATACAGTACGGTTCACAATCCTTTCGCGGGAGGTGAGACGAACATGACCTTTATGCTGACCGATTATATGCTCTATGCAATGTGGGTCGTTCTTGGCTTGATGGGGCTTGATTTTCTTGTAGGTCTCTACAAAGCATTAAAAACGAACTCCATGATGCCTTCCGTCGTTCTGGGCTATCTGCTCGACACGCTGTACTACATTCTGCCTCTGTTCCTTCTGGCCAACATGGCACCGCTGGATCACACGGACTGGCTCTTGAAAATCGCCTACTACATCGGCGCCGTCGGCGTAGCGTGGAAGTACTTGCTGGACATCAAGAAGAAACTGTAACCGCGTTCCGATTCCTCACGTTAAAAAACCGTTCCGGTCGAAGCTACTTTTCGAGCGAACGGTTTTTCGCGGTTTGGGGGCGATGCTTATGCAGTTCCCCCCATACCGCCAACACCCCGTAGAAGGCGGTAATGACACCGGTAGCGTCCTTAACCGCATCGAGTGCGGCGCTCACGGATTCCTCGTACGGCCCTATCGTCTCCGCCGCGCTGATCACGACGAATAGAACGAAAGAAAGGACGAAATTCACTACAGCCATGCGCAAGGACATGTCACGGAAGTTCACGGCGGCGCGGCCGCTGAATAAAGGCTCGATCCCGGCATAGATCCGGTGGCCGACGGCCCACAGAGCGGCGTTCGTCAGCACAAGGAAGCAGTACAACAGGAAGGCGGAGGAGACGGCCGGGCTTTGGAGCCGCAGCTCCGTCCAATAATGGGACACCGCCCAGCCGGCGGTCATATAGAGGCCGAAGGAGCCGATCAACCCTAGCAGAGCGCAGATCGATAGGGTCATACCGAGCGTGAGAACGCCTTTGCCCTTGCGGATAAGCGCTACATAGACGATAGCCGGGAGCAGCATAATGAGACTGACGATAAAAAAAACTTTCGCCCACCGGCTCTCCCGCCAAGGAATCGTGAGGAATAAAACCGCCATGACGAGCAAGCCGTAATCGGCTATAATCTGCATTAGATTGGAGATGACGTCGTCCGGCTTCACGAGCGGCTTCGCGGCTGCGAGCCAAACGAAGCCTGCCAAGAGCAGCGCCCCCAACAATGTCAGGCATAGCTTGATTTTCAAAATGGCCCCCCCCCCCAAACGACTAATATTATAATCTACGAATTGGGAAAAGTTAGGTTCCAAGAGAGAACAGGATCCTTCCTTCCGGAAAGCGAGGCCCTCGGTGAAATACGAAGAAAGACAACCCGGCCCCGGGCTGCAGCCGTTCGTCAAATGCATCTGGCAGTTGGACCGCGAGTACAAGGCCGGTGAAATTGTAAACCTGCGCTTGCATAATTGTAATCATTAGCTTACTAGCCTTGCCGAGCGGCAAAAAAAGGGCAATCCTGGGGGTCATCGTTGCGTTGGCCCCTCCGGGACTGCCTTTTTTATCAGCATACGCTATTCTTCATCCGTACGGCTCAACTCATAGAGTGCTTGCAGGCATATTTCTCCATGCCGCATCATGTCCTCGATCCCGACGAATTCGTCGGGCTGATGCGCTCGCGTGTCCGTCCCGCGAAAGCCTGCGCCGAACGCCACTCCTCGGCCCCGCAGCTTGCGCGCATACGTGCCGCCGCCGATCGAGAGCAGCTCGGCCCGCTCGCCGGTTACCGCTTCATACGCCCGGCTCAGCTTACGGATGAGCGGCTGGTCGGGTGCGACATAGAGCGGCAGCAGGTGATCGGTCACCTCCAGCGCAATCCCGGCTTCGGCGGCTGTGTGTCGCAGCCGTTCGATGATCCGCTCGCCGTCCTCGGTGACCGGGATCCGGACGTTCAAGATCGCTTCCGCGCTCTCCTCGTCGAGCCGGATCTGCGCGAGATTGACGGTCAGCCGCCCATGGACCGGGTCGCTGTAGGAAATCCCGAGCGACTCGCCGAACGCTTCGAAGCCGATGGCATTGCGGAGGAAAGACACGAAGCGGTCCTCCGGCACATCCGCGACAACCGCGTGCAGGAACTCCGCCATGTGGGCGATCGCATTCACGCCCGACGGCGGGTAAGAGCCGTGACCGCTTCGGCCGGCGGCGGTGAGCACCAGTCGCGAGGACCGATCCGGCCCGCTCACTTGTATGCGCGGATGCTCGTTCGCAACAACGGTGAGCCGCTCTAACGCACCATCACCGAGCTGCAGCAGAGCAGTACAGCGCTCCGGCACTACATTTGGGGCCGTACCGCCATCCATCCTCAGCAGCGAGGGCCCGATGCCGGACCCGATGGCACGTTCGGCGGACAAGCGGATGACATAGTAGCCTTTCTCCGCGTTGATGATCGGGTAGCCCGCGTCCGGCGTGAAGGCATAGTCCGGCACTTCTTCTCGGGCGAAATATCGGTCCAGATCCGTCATCCCGTTCTCTTCGTTCGTGCCGAAGATGATGCGGAGGCGCCTCTGCGGCTCAAGGCCGAGGTCCCGGATCGCCTTGAGTGCGAACAAAGCGACGACGGCAGGCCCTTTGTTATCGGAGGCGCCACGGCCGTAGATGCGGCCGTCATGAATGTCGCCGCCCAAGGGTGGGTACGACCAGCCGGTGCCTTCGGGCACCGTATCAAGATGCACGAGCACGGCCGCCAGCTCCTCGCCGGAGCCATATTCAACATGGCCGGCGTATCCGTCGACATTCGCCGTGCGGAAGCCCATCTCCGCTCCAAGCCGCAGCATGTAGTGCAGGGCCCGGTCGATTTCTTCGCCGTACGGCTGACCTGGCCTGCCTTCGCCTGCTACACTCCGGATGCGGACAAGCGCTTGAATCTGCTCGACAATGTCCCGTTCATATCGGCGGATGTTCGGTCCGATCAGCTTCATCGTCGCCGCCTCTTAATACTTGTCGTACTTCAGGTCCATTGTGGCAAAGCCGCAAAACTCCGGGAACTTGTGCAGCACTTTGTCGATCTGCTCCTGGCTGTAGCCCATTTTCCGCAAATGCATCTGCTTGACGGTCTCGGCCGTGTTCTGCGCGGAGACGAAGTCGTCCATGTGCTCGAACAGCTTCGCCCCCCACTTCTGCCCGAATGCCACATGCAGCCGTTCGTCGGCGATATCGTACTCAGACTGAATCGAAGAAAGCGGGTCGCCGAATTCCATGAACGCGGTGATCGACTTCCGCTTCTTGATGAACGAGCAAGGCTCCATGACCATCGTCAGGCTGGAGTAGAACTCCGGGAACACCTGCCGCATATTCTCCGGTGTGGGCGCCGTCGACGGATGCCAGGAAAAATCCTCCGTGCGGTAGCCCATCTGCATAAGCCGCCGCACCCCCATTTGGCTGTGTCGCACCTCGTCCCACGTGTGGCGCGCCACGTCGAGGTAGAAGTCGACCGGCATCCGCTGAACTCCGTAATACAAATAGGCCAAGCTCTCTACGGCCGACATCTCGCTCGCGTTGATGAAGATCATATGCTTCACGCTGTCGTACGTGGGCGATTTCGGATCGAACATGGCGCTCTTGTACTTCTTCAAGTCGACGTGCGGGTATTTGGGATCATTGGCCGGGTGAAGCGGGATCGGACCGGCCGGCTCGGCGACCGGATGGTCGGGCCAATTGAGCTCCCCGCCGGCTGGCGTCGCCTCGGGCACCGTCCACACATCCTCGACATAGGCAAGCCAGCGCCGATAAGCCTCGAGCTTCTCCGCGTCTTCGACATAAGCGAACTTCACATACGGGATGCCCCAGCCGTACAGCTGCTCCTTGTCGAGCTCAATATAGCGCAGCTTGTCGAACGTGGGGGCATCGAGGATCGGGTCCAGCGTCTCGCGGAACGCCGTGTATTGCTCATAGAGCTTCGACACGAGGAACTTGTAGCCGGCCGCGAATTCGATCAGTCCGGCGGCAAGCGCGATACGCCGGCACGCTTCCTGCAGCCCGCTCGGCGTCCAAGCCTTGTCGCCGATGTCGGCGCCAGGCAACTCGCGGATCCGCTCGCGCAGCTGCGCCATATGCTGCGTGTGCAGGTACGACATGCGCACGAGCTCGCCTTTGATCTCCCAGTCCGGCACTGCCGGCACCCAGCCCATCGTTAGCCGGGACAGCTCGAATTCAAGCCAAAACACCTGCTTCAGCAGCCTGGCCGTATCCACGGGACGCAGCAGCGATCCCCGATAAGCCGAGGGCGCCTCTAAAAAGCTGTAGTCCGTCACATCCACTTCCACTTTTTTTGCCATCTATCCGTCTCCCCCTGTCCACTTTGCACCCAATCAACCGGCTTTACTGGTCGTAGCATTGAAACCGGATCGTTACATCGGTCGGCGTCACATAGTTCATCGTGACGTTCAGCGCATCCCGGTTTTCTTTTTCGTTCCGCATGAGAAAATCCTTGTGCTCCTTCGCCCCGGAAGAGATCCGGATGCAATCCCCGTCCACCTCGTATACGGCTTCACCCCGCACCAGTTGCCGGGTATAGGCGCTCGCCGTCTCCAGCCCTTCCCCCGTCAAGGAACCGGCCGGGTCGAACATGCAGACGGTCTGCAAATAAATCGCCGGGATGCCGACCGACCGAACGCGTACCTCCACCCCGTCGTCCAGCAGCACGAAATCGAGGCTTACGGGAAAATGCTTGACGTGCGTCTTCGTGCGGAGGTGATTCGGCATCCGGACGTAGCTGCCGTTCAGCCCTTCGGTATGCTCCCGCGGCAGCGGGTTGAAGTAGCAGCCCTCCAGCTCGATCTGCATCGTGTACCGGTTGTCCCCGGTCTGCCGAATGGTGGGAAACGCGATGCCCCCAACGCCGAACCAGCCGGCAGCCAGCTTCATGCCGTACATTCGCGCCTTGCCGTATTGGATGTACAGGCATTCGGGCTGGGCGGCCATCACCGTCACGCTCAGCTTGCCCCGTCGGTGCCGCAGCACCGAGGCTCCGTGGGGATGCCTCACCAGCTTACCGAGATAAGGGATCAGCTGCGGGACCGGCACCTCATGGCCTTCTCCGAACAGCACCGTGTACCGGTCCGACAAGGCCGGCGTGTCGTCCGGCAGCCGCATCGCCTCCGGCTCCAGCATGTGGTAGATGAGGGTACTCGAACCCTTCGGCGACGTCTCCTCGGCGATTCGGGCCATCGCGGCGAACACCGGATTCCCGTCCCGCACCGCCATCAGATGGCAGACGACATAGTACCAGTCGTTCATCATCCAGACCTGCCCCAAGTCCTGGCGGCCGGAGTATTCCGTCGCGATCGAATGATCGCCGTGAAGCATATAAGCCATCATGGACAAATTGCGGCGGATCGCCTCGAACGCCGGCTCGTAGCCGAAGATAACCCCGACGTCGTACAAATGTATCGCGCAGGCTCCGTTGTAAATGGCGTTGCTCCGTTCGGTCCATTCCCCGTACTCGGTTATGTCGAAGCCTTCATCGAGGAATTGAAACGCCCGTTCCCGGAACGCCTCGTCGCCGAAAATCTCATACATTTTGGCCAGCGCGCCTGCCATGACCCATCGATGATTCGGCGTGTGAATGCCCCCGTACAGCAGGCAAGGGCGCGCCCGCTCCATAAATGTATGAAGTCCGTCCCGGACTTCCCGGATCGATTCCAAGCCTGAACGCTCGGCGACCTGGTAGACGATGGACACGAGGTGAGTCTGGAACGCCGTATCCGGCGGGGAGTCGATGTTGCAGTTCACGAGCGAGACGCACCCGCTCTCCAGCTGAGTGAGCAGCAGCTGCCGCGTCGATTCCTGCATCAGCTCCACGAGTGCGGCATCCTGATAATAGCTCGATAAGGGTTGGCAAAATAAGGGCACCATCAGTGCAAGCGTGCCGAGGCCGAGCGGATCCGGCTCCCGCCCGTCGGCTATGTCCTGCTCCCGCTTCGCGAGGAACTGGCGGAGGCGGTCATCCTGTAAATGTATGAGTTGCTTCAATGGATCTCCGAGGGTGGTAGGCATGGGCTTCAACTCCAGTCATTATAGTCGGGAATTTGCTTCGCTCTTCCTGTTCGAGACGCTCGAGACCAGTATAGGGCAGCTTGAAAACGGTTTATATCGCGCTATCTTTACATTTTATTAGGTTTCTTGACCTGTGGGTTGACAGCCCGTTCGCCGACGTTTACGGTTAAGGCAAATCCCTCTCAGGAAAAGGAGCGTTACGATGAACCAACAAACATTGGAGCTGTTTCGAACGTTGACCGAGCTACCCGGCGCGCCGGGGTTCGAGCATGAGGTGAGACGGTTCGTTCGCGGACAAATGGAGTCCGTCACAGAGGAGATCGTGCTGGACCGGCTCGGCAGCATCTTCGGTGTGCTGCGCGGAGACGAGAGCGGGCCGCGGATTATGGTGAACGGCCACATGGACGAGGTCGGCTTCATGGTGACGATGATCATGGACAACGGCATGCTTCGATTCCAGGCGCTGGGCGGCTGGTGGAGTCAAGTACTGCTCGCGCAGCGAGTCCATGTCGTGACGAAGCAAGGGCTGCTGCCTGGCGTCATCGGCTCCACTCCGCGGCATCTGCTTGGCGATGCGGCCAGCAAGCCGGTGGAGATCGCGGGCATGTACATCGACATCGGCGCCGACAGCCGCGACCATGCGCTGGAGATGGGCGTTCGTCCCGGCTTGTCGATCGTGCCGGTGTGTCCGTTCACTCCGCTAGCGGACGGCAAGAAAATATTGGCGAAGGCGTGGGACAACCGGTTCGGCGTCGGCCTCGCCCTCGAACTGCTGCAGGTGTTCAAGGATGCCAAGCACCCGAACGTTCTGTATGCGGGAGCTACCGTCCAGGAAGAGGTCGGCTTGCGGGGCGCCCAGACGGCCGCCGACCTGATCAACCCCGACATTTGCTACACGCTCGATGCCGGCCCGGCGAATGATACGGGCGGCGACAAGTACGCCTTCGGCCACATCGGGAAAGGCACCGTTGTGCGCATTCTGGACAGCTCCATCGTCCCGAACCGCGCTCTGACCGAGTTCATCGTCGACACGGCGGAGACTCATCGAATCCCGTATCAGTACTTCGTCTCTCCGGGCGCTACCGATGCGGGCCGTGTGCATCTGCACGGTCGTGGCGTACCGACGGCGGCGCTTGGCATCTGCGCGCGCTACATCCACACGTCGGGCTCGATGATTCACACCGACGACTACGACGCCGCCAAGGAGCTTCTCATCCAGCTGGTCCGTGCCACCGACAAGACGATGCTGGAGACGATCACTTCGTTTGCTTGACGCGAAAGGCACGGAAAAGAAAAGATCGCCACTACCGGCCCGTTATCCGGCGGTTGGCGATCTTTTTGGTTATTTATCGGCGCGAGTTGTTGGGCTTACTCCAACGGCACTTCGCTCATGATCGCAAGCAGGTTACCGTCGGGGTCCGAACAGAACGCCATCCACGTCTCAGCTGAGCCGAGCTTGCCCACTGGATGCGGCTTGCCGCGAAACTCGACGCCGCGTTCAAGCAAGAGCTCGTAAGCGGCATGGATGTCCGGCACTGTGTAGTAAAGAGTCGAGGCGGGATGATCGAACTCCGGCTTTTCCGGGACGGAGAGCAGCAGGCGCAATCCGCCGACTGCGAAGAATGCCATGTTTCCTGCTTGAAACAGAAGAGGAAGCTCCAGTGCATCACGGTAAAAAGCGACGGCGCGCGGAACGTCCCGAACCGTCACGGCCACTTGGCCGAGTCTTTGAATTTGGAGCGAAGAAGACATACGATTGAACACCTCACTTTGATAGATATGTGTTAATTGTACTTGTAGATGTTCAATGGAGCTTCTTCGAAATCACCTTTTTTGAGAGAAGGCGGACGGGGACCGTCCGAACCTGCGTTTAAACAGTGTGCTGAACGAGCCCACGCTGGAGAAGCCTACGAGTAAGCACGCATCGGTCACTGATCTACCGGCCAGGAGCAGCCTTTCCGCTTCCAGCAAGCGCAGCTCGGCAGCATGACTGGACGGCGAAGTGCCATAGACGCGCTTGTACGAGCGGAGCAGATGGTTCGGGGACAAGCACGCTGCGCGGGCGATGTCGCCGAGGGTCAGCGGTTCTTTATAGCAGGTACGTACGTATTCGTGCGCAAGTCGCACCCTGCGGTAGAGCTCGGCGCGCGTCGACCATTTAGCAGCAGGTAGTCTCTCTGCTTCTGCTATGACACCACGGTGGACTAGAAGCAAGGCCGCGGCAATTTCATGTGTCCGTTCCTCCAGCCAGAGCGGATCGCCGTGCAGCTCGGGTCCACTTGCTTTCAGCCGGCTTATGAGCGGCGTTATCCAGCGATCCGCAGCATACGTCCGGACAAGAAAATCCACAGCATCGCCAGCGGAGTCGGCGGGATCGGGCATGTCGAGCAGGGAGGACATTGAAGCCGTCAAGCTGCGCCGCACCTCCTCCGCCGCTCCCGGCGAGAAGAAGACGCAAAACGATGAAACGGGCGTGTCGGACTCGATCATGATCTCATAATGCTCATCGTGATTCAGAATCAAATAGGAGCCAGGCCCGACAGAGAACATTCCGCCATTTGCGCGATAATACGCCGTGCCTCCTTCGAACGTCTTGATAGATAACGGACCGATCCCTTGCCAATGATGAAACCGGCTAGTGGCCCGGAGAATGTGGCTGTGCGCCAAGCTTGGGTAACGTTGGGCTGTCTGCGTCCTCACGAATGCACCTCCGCGATCGACCTGCTCCATTTTTCTCCAGTGTAGCAGAAAAGCTTTTGATAACAAGGTCTTGAGGCAGTGTAATGGGGAACCTCCCTCACTTTTGAACGAAAAGAGAGAAATGATGCGCTAGAAGAGGAAAACCTCAGATTGTTTAGAAAAGCATGCCGGGAGAGCTTCGTGTAATTCGATTTTGCCGACTTGGGAGACGCAACCGAAACATTAATGGGGATGCAATTCGATTTTGCCTATTTAGAACGCATTCTGACGGGGCTAGGGCTCCAACAAGTAGCTCCAATTCGACAAAATCGAATTAGAACTCGATCAGAGTCAAGCTGCCCTCGTGCAATTAGGCGAAATGGAACTACAGGGCAGGCAGAGGGAGTGGAGAAGCGGAGCGTCCGCCTTTGAAACCTTGTGCTCACCTTAGTTGATTCCATCAAAGCACATGATTTCAACAGCGGTCGGAACCCCTCTGCCTGCCCTCCCCACGCGCCTAACGGTACGCCACGACCAAGAACCTCTGGAGGACTGCTCCAGAGGTCTCCGCGAAAGCACAAGTTTTATTATTGCTTAATATCCGCATACTGCGTGACGAACGGCCGGAGCGCCGCCTCGTCGATGAACACGCCCAGACCCGGGTCGTCCGGAACCTGAATGTAGCCCTTCTCCAGCTTGAATGACGCTTCGGAGTACGCGGCCGCGGCACGAAGCCCATTCGGCTGATACTCGAAAATAAGGAAATTCGAGACCGCAGCCGACACATGGACCGTAGCGGCCGTGCCGACGAGCTGGTGCACGCTCAGATGCGGCGCGAACATCAAGTGATGCGCTTCGGCGTAATGGGCGATGCGCATCATCTCCGAGATGCCGTTGCGCCCGAGATCGGGCTGCGCCACCTCCAGCGCGCCGGCCGAGATCCAGTCGCGGAACGTGTAGATCGTGCGGAGCGGCTCGCCTACAGCGACGGCGGTGTCGATCGCTTCGGCCAGCTTGCGGTGGCCTTGAATGTCTTCGAAGACGAGCGGCGCTTCGAAGAACAGCATGTCGAGCTCGCCGAGCGCACGGCCCAGCGAGAACGCCTCGGAATGCAGGAACTTGCCGTGTCCGTCCAGCATGAGATCGAGCCGGCTGGCGTCGTACCGCTTCCGGATCGCCGTCAGCAGCCCGAGATCCTCCGTCTTGCCTTTGCCGAACGTATGAATCTTGATCGCATCGAACCCTTCCTCCAAGATACGGTCGACGCTCTCCAGCCGCTCCTCGGTCGTCCTCCCCGGCACGCTCGAGCAATAGCAGCGCAGCTTGTCGCGATAGGAGCCCCCCAGGAGCTTATAGACGGGCATGCCCAGTGCCTTCCCCTTCAAATCCCAGAACGCGACATCGAGTCCCGTCATCGCGTCGACTAGATACCCACCGGTGTATCCGCGTTCCCGCAGCGTATCGAGCATTTGGTCCCACAGCACCTGGCTGTGGAAAGGATCGGCGCCCAGCGCGAGCGGGCCCAGATGGTCCTTCAGAATCGTGGCGGCCACTTCCGGATTCGTCGGCGCGAGCAGTTCGCCCCACCCTACGATACCTTCATCGGTCGTCGCTTTCACGAAGACGGTTTCCACATTGTTGGAATAAATGCAGGAGCGGCGTCCCACGTTGATATAATAATCCTGTGTCAAATAACGGCGGTTGCCCGCTGCCGGAGCCTGGGACGGTGGAATTTTGACGACGAACACTTCGATACGGTTAATTTTCATTGAGTCCTCCGGGCCGTCCAGTTCAGCGCGAGCAGATCGAGGCCTTGCAGAGTCTCCATGACTTCCTCAAGCGTTCGCGCGTCGATCGGAGCGTTCGGATTGCGGACATACGCGGAACGGATGACGCCGCCGGCCTTCAGCACTTCCTTATGGACGGCCATCGCCATGCCGGGAAGCGTGCCGATGCGCATGAACGGCAAATATTGATAAAACGTACGGCGGGCGGTTTCCCTATCCCCGGCTTGGAACGCTTGGTATATTTTCACGCACACTTCCGGAAATTCACAGGCAGGCATCGTCCCGACGGCGCCGCGCTTTAGCTCCTCGTAGAAGTACATGCCGTTCATGCCGCCGAATACGGTCAACCGGCCGTCGGACTGCTCCAGCACCTCCGTCGTCTTGGCCGGCGTAGGCGGCGCTTCGACCTTGACATACGCGATGTTCTCGAACTCCTTGGAGAGCTTCGCCATCAGCGCCGACGGAATGTTGACGCCGCTCGCGAGCGGAGCGTCCTGGATCATGATCGGGATGTCGACCGCTTTCGCGATCGCCGCGAAATAATCATAGAGCCGAGTCCCGTCCGGCTTCGCCATGTAAGGTGGCAGCACCATCAGCGCGTCCGCCCCGGCCCGTTCCGCCCGGATGCTGAGCTGTACGGCGACCTCCAGGCCGGTATGGCCGCTGCCGAATACTAACGGGACCCGTCCCCGAACTTCGTCGACGACGACTTCCGCGATGAGCGCTTTCTCCTCATCGAGCAGCGTATACATCTCGCTCGCCATGCCGAACAGGGCGATGCCGTCGACCCCGGCTTGCAGCTGGAAGCGAACGAGCTCGCGCAGGCTCATCTCGTCGACTTCCCCCGTTTCCGTGAACGGCGTGGCCAAGATCGGGTAAATGCCTTTCAAAATAGTTGATTTCATCCTGCACTTCTCCCATCTATATAGTCTAAAGTCCTGCAAACGATCAAGACGCCAGGTGCTCCTTCAGCTTCTCTTCATCGATCTCCACGCCTAGCCCAGGCCCGTCCGGCAGCACATAGCGGCCTTGCTCGCAGACGATCGGGGCTTTCAGCAGCTTGTTGGCCTCCTCAAGCACAGTCGGCTGATACTCCAGAATATGAAAATTGCAGATCGCCGCACTGACCTGCAGCGTAGCGGCCACACAGACACCGAGACCGACGCTGAGATGGGGAGCGATCGGAATGTTGAAGGCGTGGGCCAGCTGCGCGATCTTCCGCAATTCCGTAATGCCGGTTCTCCCTACATCCGGTTGAAGGATATCGGCCGCCCGAGGGATGAGCCTCTCCTTGAACTGGAAGCACGTCCGTTTCGCCTCGCCGATCGCGACGGCCATATCGAGCGCCCGGGCGATCTCGGCCGTACCCGCGATATCCTCAGGCGCCGTAGGCGCTTCGAGGAACTCCACGTTCAGCGCCTCCAGCTGGCGGCCGAGACGGATCGCTTCCGGCACGCTGTATTGCCAGTGGGCATCGAGCATCAGCCGGAACCCGCCCCCCAGCGCCTCCCGAAGGCGCCGCATCACTTCGACGTCATGGTCCACACCGTGTCCCAGATGGAGCTTGATCGCGGTGAAGCCCTTCGCCTTCCACTCGAGGGCGAGCTCGACTTGTTCCTCCAACGATTCACGTGGAAGGCCGGAGACGTACGCTGTCAGCTCTTGACGGTAGGCGCCCCCCAGGAGGCGATACACAGGGAGCTGGACGGACTTGCCGAAGATGTCCCACAAGGCGACGTCGACGGCGGTCATCGCATCGACCATGAATCCGGTGAAATGCCCCCGCTCCCGCATCGAATCGTACATCTTGTTCCAGAGCACATCGACATCACGCGGATCTTCCCCGAGCAGGAAAGGGGTGAACAATCGTCTCACGATCTCCCCGGTGACCTCCGGCACGACCGGAGCGAGCGCTTCGCCCCATCCGACAATCCCTGTGTCCGTCGTGATCTTCACAAGAAGCGTCTCCAGATGGCGTGAGTACACGGAGCGATAGTGGGGCCGCAAATAATAGTCATGGTCCTTCCTGAGCGTTCCCGGATCGCCCAGATAGACGGGGCCTCGCCGAATTTTGACCGGGTACGCTTCAATCGCCGTGATTTTCATGGACATCCTCCCTCACCGGATTCCAAACGGTATGCGCCCGGCTTCCAGCGAGCACGCAGCTCCGGCCGTACCAAGGCGCTTACGTTCTGCAATGTCGTCCCGCCATCAACGACCAGATCGACGCCCGTCACGAAGGACGCCCAGTCCGACGCCAGGTACACCGCCGCCTTGGCCACGTCCTCGACCCGCCCGGTCCGGCCCAGCGGGAAGCAATCCCGCAGAATCGCCTCGCGGCCGTCAGCCATTTCCTCCTCGCGAGGCTCCCGCTTCCGGGTAACGCCCGGCGAGATGCAATTGACGCGGATCCCGTACGTCGCGTATTCCATCGCCATTTGCTGGGTTAGCGCTACGACGGCGCCCTTGGAAGCGGCATACGCCGGCACGGAAGGGTTCATCCGGAACGAATTCACCGAGCTCATATTGACGATCGCCGGCGCGGCGGAACGTTTCAATAAAGGCAGCGCATATTTGCTGCACAAGAACACCGACGTCGCATTGACCGCCAGCGTGCGGTTCCAGGCGTCGAGGCTTAGCTGCTCGACCGAAGCGAACGTCGTAATGCCGGCGTTATTGACGAGGATGTCCAAACGCTCCAGACCGGCGAACGTCCGACGGACTGCTTCCTCATCGGTAACGTCCATAGAGACGAATTGCGCCTCGCCCCCTTGCCCCCGGATCCGTTCGGCCGTCTCTTTTCCCTCTTCGACGAGTACATCCGCCAGGGTCACCCCGGCGCCCATTTCAGCGAACTGCTGGGCGATCGCTCGGCCGATCCCGCGTGTCGCCCCGGTGATCAAAGCGGTTTTTCCGCTCAACAGCATGACCTACTCCTCCGTTTCTCTTGTATGGCAGTTCGGTTGGGCCGCTTAGACCACTCCAGTATAAGTCCGAGCCTGAGGCCGAAGTTTCGCGATCTATTGAATTTGTTCCGTAATTTTTCGCTGTTGCTGCCGGACGACGAAAAGACCTCCGGAAGCTCATCCTTCCGAAGGTCTCGCGGGCGCAATCAAGCCTGCCGCACCCGTTTGCGGTACTGCTTGGGCGAATACCCGGTGATCTGCTTGAACAAGGTGCAGAAGTAGGCTTCGCTCACGATGCCGACCGCATCGCACAGCTCTTGATTCGAGTAGTCCCGAACCTGCAGCAGCTCGAGGGATTTCTCGATTTTCCGCCGGTTGACGTATTCGACCATGCTCTCGCTCATTTCTTTCTTGAACAGGCTGCTGAAGTAGGCGGGGGCGAGATTGACGCAATCCGCCACTTCCTGCAGGCTGAGACGGCCCGCCAGATGGCGCTCGATATATTGCCGGGCCTTGACGATCTCTTGCCGGACGTATGGATTTCGCTCCTTCAGGCATTCCAGCAAATGCTCCCGGACGAAGTCCATTTGCTCCCGAAACGACATATACGCCATATTCCTTTCACCTAGCGGGGGCAGGGATGGCTTCCAGGAGCGGATTTTCCCTTTCGCCTCTTCCAGCAAGCCGCGGACGGCCGTGGTCATCGGCTCCCGCTTCAGCTTCAGGTCGATCGCCCGATTCTGGAGCATCGAGATCGAATCGGCGAGCGCCAGGGCGGACATGTCCGGCTCCAGCTTGGGCAGCAGCTCCTGAAACACCGATTGGACCGCATCGGCATGCTCTTCCCGGTAGACCTCCCGATGCGCCGGCGTCACGACCGATCCGGTCCCCCAGTAGAACGCGTCGTCGCAAGAGCTGCGGGCCTTCGCATAGGCGCCGATCATCGCGCCGAAGCCTTGTGCGGGCTCGCTGAAGCCTACCGAGACGTGCCGCTTGAGATAATGGCGGACGTTGGCGATCATCCGGCGGCCCAGTTCCTGGCATTGCCGCTCCCATTCGGAAGCGCTGCGGACATCCGGCAAGGACACGTAGCCAATGAACCGGCTCTCCTCCAGCTCGCTCGCGAAGCCCATGCCGAACTCGCCCACCGTCTCCTCCAGTATGTTGCACAAGCCGTATTTCAGGACGCTCTGGTCGGCCGAGTCGTACTCCGCTGTGAATGGATTATAGTCATTCATCTCGGCAACGAAGCAGCAGTACGAATCCGGATTCAGCTTCAGGCTGAACCGATGGGCGAATTCCGCCAAATTGGGGGACGGGACGGCGCCGCGGAACAAGTCGGAGAAAAACTGCTTGCGAACCCGGTGTCGAATTTCCAGCATGGAGCGATTCAGCTGCAGGACCTCGGTTTCGTTCCGCTCGGCTTGCTCGAGCCGGTCAGCCGCCTTCAGAAGCGCGTTCCGCAGATCGGCTTCGTTCAGCGGCACTTTGACGATATACTCCGTCACATCGCTCTGGATCGCCCGTTTGGCGTAATGAAAATCTGAGTAAGCCGACAAGACGATGAACACCGTTTTCGGCCGCCTCTTCTTCAGGGTCTCAATCATTTCCAGTCCGTCCATGCCGGGCATGACGATGTCGGTAATGACGATATCCGGCTGCAGCCCATCGGCCAGCTCAAGCCCTTCCTGACCGCCGTAGGCTTTCCCGACTAGTTGAAATCGAGCATCCCGATTCGCTTCCTCCTCGAAAACCTGCTCGAGCCGCTGCAAAATCAAATCCTCGTCGTCGACGATCAAACATCTGTAGGTTCTCATCCAAGGCACTCCTATCTCGGCAGCAGGGCCCGGACACACGTACCTCTTCCGGGTTCGCTTATGACGCTTAACCCGTAAGAATCGCCGTAATTCAGCCGGATCCGCTCGTGAATGTTATAGAGCCCGATTCGTTTACGTGTCCCCTTCTCCCTCATGTCCTCCGGGGGTGGATCCAAGAGCAGCAGCCTGCGCTCTTCCGTCATGCCGACCCCTTCGTCCTTGACCTCGATCGCGACCTTGTCGTCCAGCCGATAGGCGGCGATTGCCAGGCTGCCCTCCACGCGGCCTCCGGCATATCCGTGGAAGATCGCGTTCTCTACGATGGGTTGCAGCAGCATCCGGAATACCGGGAGCTCCAGCAGCTCCTCGTCTATGTCTTCTATGAGCGTAAAGTGCTTGTTGTAGCGAATGTTCTGGATTTGCAAGTAATCCCGCACATTGCGCAGCTCGTCGCGAAGCGTCACCTTCTCGGAGCTGTCGGCGATCCCGTACTCGAGGATGGAGATGAGCGAGCGGATCACCGGATCCACCTTATCCAGCTGTCCTAGCCGTACGACATTGCTGATCGATCCGAGCGTATTGTAGAGGAAGTGAGGGTTGATCTGCGCCTGCAGCATCTGGATCTCCAGCCTGCGCTGCAGCTCCTTGCCGTCGTCCAGATTGCGGATCAAGTCGGCGATGCGGCCGATCATCAGGTCGAACGTCCGGGACAAGTCCCCGAACTCGTCGTTCCGAGGCAGCGCGACTTGCACGTCCAGACGGCCGAGCTTGATCATATTCATTTTTCGTGCCAAGTAAGCGAGCGGCTTGCGAATATACCGCGTGACGACTGTCGCCACTAGGATGCTGAGCAGCAGCCCGATCGCAATGAGCCCGAAATAGTTTTTTTCGATTTTCTGAAGCGACCGTAGAATCCGGGAATCATCGCTGATCGACACCATAATCCAGTTAAAGCGCTGCGTCGACTGCAAGGTGACGGTTACCGGACGTCCGGAAGCGTTTTCAATCGGAATATAGCTTTTACCGGAGGCGAGCAGCTTCGTAGCCGGGATGCCGCCGATAGAGAACGTGCGCTCCTCCGGATACAAGTCCAGCAACCCTTTGCTTTCCTGGAAGCCGGACACGAGCATGCCCTGACTGTTCACCAAGGCCAGATTGAGCGATTCGGAGCGTGTAATCCGCAGCAGGTTGTCCTCCAGCCGGCGCATGTCCAGATCAAGCGCGACGACAATCGGAGGATTGGAGCCTGCCGCGTACCGGGCCATCGTCACCGTCCAGCCGGAGAATGTCGACTTGTACGGCTCGCTCACGACCGACTGCAGCCGGTTCCTCATCGCCAGGTCGACGATGGCCTGCCGCTCCGGGATCGGATCGTCCAGCGTACGCGTCATCGGGCTCGCGCCGATAATCGAGAGATCCTGGCGAATCAGATAAATATTGGAGACATAATCGAAGTTCGTCTCGAACAATTTGCGCAGCGGATCGCGAATGCCGTCCAGACGGTCGCCCTCCTCGGCGACGAGAAATTCAACCGAGAACAACAGCGTCTGAAGCGAGGAAAAATTGAGCGTCAAATACTGATCGACTTTAGATAAGATTTGGCTGATGTAGTAGGAATCATTGGCGCGAATTTCCTTTTCCACAAACCGATAGGATAATTCGCTGATGAGAGAAACGGAGCCCAATACGAACGCGAAGCAGATGAGAAACAATTTCCAAGTCAGTCCGCTGAACCAACGTTTCACCTTCTCCCGGGCCTCCTCTTATTTTTCCCCATCATAGCACGGAGCTACGAGATTGAAAACGTAATGAACCCCACAAAGTGATGTGGGCCTTCGGAGCTTACTCCATTAGAGCAGCTTGCTGCTCGCACCAATCGCAACGATTAACACACGAATGTACATCCTCGATCTTCTTCGAAAAAAAAAAGCGATTGGTATTACTTTGCGGGGACCCCGGAATTTAAAGCAAGGAGAGACGAGCAACCTCGACTCTCCGCTTAACCGTATCTTATTTGAGGATTCCTTGGTCCTTCAGTTGCTTCGTGACGCCATCCACGTAGCCCTTCAGGTTGAACTTGGTTTCCAGCGTCTTCACGTAGTTGTCCCAGTTCGCGATCGGTTCTTTGCCTGTGATGAATTTCAGCAGCGTCTCGTTTACATACTTCTCGCGGTCCATATAGAGCGAATCGTTCGTATCCGGCACTACGTAGCCGTTAGCCGTGTTCGTTTTCACATACTTCAGATACAGCTGCTGGAACTCGGCCGTCTTAGGATTTTGGAAGTTGAAGTAGTTGGCGTCGTCCGCCTTGCGCGGCAATTTGTAGTGGGCCGTCCAGAGATATTTGTCGCCGACTTCCTTCGGAGTCACGAGCCGTACGACCTTCCCGTCTTTCATGTCCCAATGTATGCCTTTGATCCCGTACGAGAACGTCGGGTAGGCCTCCTTGTCCGTGTACCAATATTGCAGCATATCGAAGATACGCTTCAGCTTCTCCGGATCGGCAGCCGCTTTCTTGGATATGGCCCACATGTTGTTCTGCAGGTTCTCGAGCCCGAGAACTTGCTCCCCGGAAGGTCCCTTAGGCGGCGCCATCGCGATCCACTCGGGCACTTCCCCGCCCACTTCCTTCATCTTATCTTGGGTTCCCGGCTCCATCGAGCGCCAATCGCGGACCATGATGCCGGTCTTGCCTTTATAGAACTTTTGCAAGAGCGCGTTGTTGTCGGCGATCGAGACCCAATCGGGGTCGATCACTTTCTCCGTGACCATTTTGTTCAGGAATGTGACAGCATCCTTCATCCGGGGATCGGTGTTATACACGACGAGCTTGTTGTCCTTCACGTCCACCGCATTCGGATTCACCCCGAACATCCACATAATAGTCTCGATCCCGAGTACCGCGCTCTGATTCACAAAGGAACCATCCTTTAGTACGCCAGTGACGAAGCCGTATGTGTCGTCTTTGCCGTTACCATCCGGATCTTTGAATGTGAACGCCTTCATGACTTCCAGAAGCTCATCGGATGTCGTAGGCACCTTCAGGTTCAGCTTCTTCAGCCAATCGTTGCGGATCCACCAGCCGTTGATGCCCTGCACGAGCTCGTAGCCCGGCACGCCGATCTGCTTGCCCTTATACTTCAGCGCGTTCCATGCATTCGGCTTGAAATACCCGTACAGGCCTGGGTACTTTTTGATGACTTCGTCCAGGTCGGCCAATATCCCTTGATCGTAGTATTGGACAGCGGCCGTTTTTTCCTTGAAGAAAATGAGGTCCGGCAAGTCCCCCGAAGCGATCTGCGTATTGAGCAAGTTGTTCTCCTGCCCGGGTTGAGGCACCGTCATCTGCAAATCGATATTCGCGGCCTTCTCCAGCATTTGACGCAGCGGATCTTCTTCGCGGGGAACGACGGGAGCCGTCTGGGTGAACGATCCCGCCTGGAACATCGTAATCTTGATCGGCTTCGCATTCGCTTCGCCGCCTCCGGTTCCCGACGGGGCAGCTCCCTTATCGCTAGTCCCGCCGCCGCTGCACGCAGACAGCACCGCACTGGCACTGAGGATGGCGGCAAGGCCCGTAAGCCATTTTTTGTTCGCTATCATACGACCTCTCCTTCGCATTGTAATCTAATGTATATCAGGGCAAGCCCTTCATACCGGAAACCGATCCCCGACGCTAAAGCTATCCTTTGATAGAGCCGAGCAGCACGCCTTTGGTGAAATGCTTCTGGATGAAAGGGTACACGAGCAGGATAGGCAGAGTCGAAAGCACCACGGCCGACATCTGCAGCGCCATCGTGCCGACAGGCTGGTCTTCGTTCAACAAGTCGTTGTTGAGCGACTGTACGTTCAGCAAGATGTTGCGCAGGACGACCTGCAGCGGCATCTGATCGGCCTTGTGAATGTACATGACGGCGTCGAAGTACGAATTCCAATGCCAGACGGCGTAGAACAGGCCGATTGTCGTCAAGACGGGGAGCGACAGCGGGACGATGATTTTCAGCAAAATGGACATATCCCCGGCTCCATCTACACGCGCGGACTCCTCGATTTCGACCGGAAGCTGCTCGAAGAACCCTTTCATGATGACGAGATTGAATGCACTGATCAGCCCGGGCACGATCAAGGCCCACACCGTATTCAGCATGCCGAGAGAGCGAACGAGCAAATAAGTCGGAATCAAGCCGCCGGAGAACAGCATCGTGAACACGACGTACAGCAGAAAGACGCTGCGTCCCGGCAAATACCTGCGCGACAGCGGGTAGGCGGTGATCGCGGTGAAGAACAGACTTAAGGACGTGCCGACTATCGTGCGGAACAGCGTGACTTGATAGGCATTCCAGAGACCGTGTCTCGGGGTCAGCATCTCCTTGTACGCGCTCCACGTTACGGCCTCGGGCACAAGGACGATTCCTTTGCGCACGATTTCCGCTTCCGGCGTGACGGAGATAACGACGACATACAGCAAGGGAAAGAAACAAACGGCGGAGATGAGGATCAGCAGCAGGTAAATGCCGCCGCTCCCCGCTCGTTCGCCTAATGTCATGGATTTCATGGGGCGGCCTCCTGCTACCAGATTTGTCCGTCGAATTTTTTGGCCAGCTGATTGGCCAGTACGACCAGGATGAAGCCGATTACCGCTTTAAACAAGCCCACCGCGGTCGCGAGCCCGATCTTCAGGCGCTCCAGTCCTTCCCGATACACCCATGTGTCGAGGATATCGATCTTCTCACTGTTGAACGCGTTCGCCATCATGAAGATTTGATCGAAGCCCGCGTCGAGTATATGGCTAAGCTTAATAATGAGCAACATGACCATCACGGTGCGGATGCCCGGAAGCGTCACGTGCCACAGCTGCCTCCACTTGCTCGCCCCGTCTATGCGGGCCGCCTCGTACAAGCTGGGGTCGATCCCGGCCAGCGCCGCGAGGTACAGAATCGCTCCCCACCCGATTTCCTTCCAGACGTCGGACGAGACGATCATGAATCGGGCCCACTCCGGCTCCGTCATGAAGGCGATCGGTCCTATGCCGTACGGCTTCAGCAGCAGATTGACGAACCCTTCGCCCGGAGCGAACAACGCCACCAGCAGGCCGTATACGATAACCCACGACAGGAAATGGGGCATATACGTAATGGTCTGAACGAACCGTTTGAACCAATGCTGCCGGACTTCATTCAGAAGCAGGGCGAGCACGATCGGCGCCGGGAACCCAAACACCAGCTTGTACAGGGAAATGAGAATCGTATTGCCCATAATGTCCCAGAAATAAACGCCGGTGATGAAATCTTTGAAGTTTTTCCAGCCTACCCAAGGGCTATCCCATATGCCGAGGGCCAGGTTGTAATTTTTGAACGCGATGACAATGCCGGCCATGGGGACATACTTGAACACCGTGAAATACAGCATGCCCGGGATGAGCAGCAGGTACAGCATTTTGAACCGAAGGAAAGCCCGGACACCCCTTCTGAGCAGATGCGGATGCGCTTTCGTGTATGGCCTGTGAAGTGCGGTTTTCATGGCGTGCGGTGTCTCCTTCCCTCCCGATGACACTAAGTATAAGGGATCGCGGAGAACGAAATATTCGAGATTTATTAAAAAACGTTCGAGATTTTTCGAGATCGAGGGGGAAGAGAATGCTTGCGGGGTGCACGGGGAAGAGGAGCTTCGGATCGAGGGGTAGGAGAAAAGCTGGCGGATCGAGGCAGGAGAAAGGCTGGCGGATCGAGGGGTAGGAGAAAGGCTGGCCCGATCGAGGCAGGAGAAAGGCTTCGAATCGAGGGCTAGGAGAAAGGCTTCCGGATCAAAGGGAAGAGAAAGCTTTGGATCGAGGTGTATCGAGTGAGTACATTCGTGCATTAGATTGAGGCTCTTCAAGGAGGTATCCTCGTCTAAAGGTTTTCAACCGGTGTTTTCCGATTCATCAGTTAGGCGATGTTTACTAATTGTATGTCTAAATTTACAATCTTGGCGCGACCCTACCGCAACACCGTCCGTTAGTAAGGCAAAGTTACGTTAATAGTAAGGCCGGGTGTTACTACTTAGGTGGCGCAAGATTAAAAGTGGAAATGCCCTCGATAGGCTAGCTGAAGGGAAGCAATAATCGGTCG
>NZ_JBJGED010000051.1:0-30798 GCF_045062745.1 Paenibacillus sp. HJGM_3 | reverse complement strand
CCGCTAAGAAGAAGGACCGCATAGGCGGTCCTTTTTCGTTGGCGTGAAAGGGATGCAGAACCCGTCGGAAGGGGACGTCGGAGCATCAGCATCGGAAGCAAAGGCATCGCAGTCTCCCATTACAGCCACCTTTTCGACTTAAAATACATCCACATCCCGAACGAGACAGCGCCCATAATGACCCACACGAACAAATAGCCATAATGCCAATTCAATTCGGGCATAATATGAAAGTTCATGCCGTAGATCCCGACGATGAACGTGAGCGGCATGAAGATCGTGCTGACGAGCGTCAGCGTCTTCATGATCTCGTTCATCCGGTCCGCCTTCATATTCATCTGCAGCTCCAGCAAGCCGTTTAGCGACTCGCGGAAAACGTCCAGCGTATCGATGACCCGCGACAGGTGATCGTTCACGTCGACGAAGTACGCATCCGCCTCTTGACGGGTGTAAGGAAACGTCTGATGCAGGATGGCGCTTAGCACCGTATGCTCCTCCACGAAGACGCGGCGCAGCAGATGGAGCGTACGCTTGATCTTGAATACTTCCTGGGCGATCTTCACATACGGATTGCGGAATATGGCCCGTTCCAGCTTGTCGATCCGGTCGTCGGCCTTGTTCACACGGTCGGTGTACTCATCGACAGCACGATCGAGTAGCTGGTACAAAATTAGGCTCGGGTGCTCCATGCGAGGCTCACCCTCCAAGCAGCCCTTATAAAGAGCGGTGAGGAACGGCACTTCTTGTTTCGTAAGCGTAATAACGTAATTAGGGCCGATCACGATCGCAATTTCCTGAAGCTTCAGATCCGGCAGCAAGGCGAAGAAGGCGATGAAGATGTTATTCTTGTACCGGTCCATCTTGGGTCGCTGGTTCATCTTGATGCAGTCTTCCACGAGCAGCGGATGGCAGTGGAATTGTTCCGTCAGTACATGGCGGATCTCGTCCGGAGAGGCGCCGTTCAAGTGAATCCAAGCGGTCTCGCACTCGTCGGGCATCGCGGCGTCGACTTCCGAGATCGTCTTGTTCGTGCTCTGGTACAGCAGCATGGAGGAACCCTGCCTTTCATCAAACTGACAGTCCAAATTTTACAGATTCAGAATGTTTAAGTGCTTCACCGTACAAAAGCGTGAAACAAGGCATCAGAGCTAATGCTTCCTGAATCGGCATAATAAGCTACCTCTAAGGACGAACCCGCTTCCTCGAAATGCTTCGATAAATGCTTATTTTATCATACGGGTCGGCGGAAATCGAATGGCGCCAGGGAATCATTTCCTGAAAAATAGAGCTTGTCTTCTGCGCGTATTTCCGCTATAATAACTCTTGTCGCCAAAAACGGCATCGATTATGGCCCGTTGGTCAAGGGGTTAAGACACCTCCCTTTCACGGAGGTAACAGGGGTTCGAATCCCCTACGGGTCATAGTATTTCTTTTAGCTTGAGAGCCATTAGCTCAGTCGGTAGAGCACCTGACTTTTAATCAGGGTGTCGTAGGTTCGAGTCCTACATGGCTCACCATCATTCGTCCTCAAGAATGATCGGGGCTTCAGCCATCAAGCAACATCTATATGCGGTCGTGGTGGAACGGCAGACACGCTATCTTGAGGGGGTAGTGCCCAGTGGGTGTGCGGGTTCAAATCCCGCCGACCGCATCATTCTCTAAACAAGGGAAGCCTTACTAAGTAAGGCTTCTTTTTGTTTTGTTACTGTGATGAAAATGGATTACAGAAACATAGATCAAGCTGCGCGATTGAATGAATAACAGTGCGCATAAAGACTCATTTACGAACTTTTATATTGACAAAGAGCTTTTCAACAAGGTAATCTAAAAGTGCATCTTCGAGCAATATTGAACAAAATATTGCATAACTAGTGTTCATTGCAAGCGTATCCATGAATGGAGTGAGTCTATTGTTGGCTGCGGAGAGAAAATTGAGACTAGTTGAATACGTCAGGCAGCACCGCGCAGCATCGGTCGCTGCACTCGCTTTGGAGTTCGGTGTTCATGAAGCGACCATCCGCCGGGATTTGGCGGAAGTCGAGCATGAAGGCCTGTTGATACGAACTCATGGCGGAGTCATCGTGGAGAAGCTGACCCATAACGAGCCTTCCTTTAATGAAAGGACCAACGTCCAGCTCGAACAAAAGATGCGTATCGGGAAGATGGCGGCGAGTCTAGTGGAGGACGGGGATCATATCATTATCGATTCCGGCACTACGACGCTGCATATCGCGAAAAATTTGGTCCATCGCTCCAACATTACGGTCGTCACGAACGATATGAACGTAGCGGCTGAGTTGCGGGATTCCCCTGGTATAAGGGTAACGGTGACCGGCGGGGAGCTGTATCCGTCGAGCTATATGCTGAACGGGATGTTCACGGATCATGTGCTTCGTTCGCTGCATGTATCCAAAGCATTCTTAGGTACACCCGCCATTCATCCGAAGCATGGATTGATGCATCCGGAAGCTCAGCTGGTGCTGGCCAAACAGGGCATGATCGAGGCCGCCCAGGAAGTTATCGTCGTTGCGGACGACACGAAGATCGGCAAGCTGTCCTTGCACAAGGTCGCTCCGAACAGCGCCATTCATACGATCATTACGGGCAAAGAAGTGCCGCAATACGACATCAAGCCATTTCAGGATGCCGGTGTCAATGTGATTACCGTCTAACTTCCGGTGAACCTTCCGAAGCCGACTTGCTAGTATGCTTTGCAGGCTTGGGAAATTCATATATAAGAAACCATTCAACGGAGGTGTTACTGTTAGTGGGCACCACAACAACAGCGGCCGTACATTCACGTACGCTGCGCTTAACAAAGCCCCATGTAGTTCAGGAAGTGCTGGTTGAAAGAAGCGTCCCCAAGGGATTCGCAGTCGTCGAGCCGACAATCGCCAGCATCTGCCATGCCGATCTCCGCTACTTCGGGGGGCATCGAAAGCCGGAAGTGCTGGCGAAGAAATTGCCGATGGCGCTGCTGCACGAAGGGATTGGCACCGTGGTCGACGGCCATTCCGTGAAGCTAGCGCTAGGCCAACGCGTCGTGATCGTTCCCAATGTGCCGGGTTACCTGCTGCATGATCTGGAACCGGAGCAATGCTGTCCGGCATGCCGGGGCGAGATTGCCGACAACTACTGCTCCCGCGGCGTGTTTCTGGGAAGCGGGACCGACGGCATTGCCCAAAGCCGGTTGGTGCTTCCGGAGGAATGCCTGATTCCGATTCCGGATTCGGTACCGGATGAGATCGCGGTATTGGCGGAACTGTGCAGCGTATCGTACAGAGCGCTGCGGGCGGTAAGCCATATGCTCGATCATGCGCGAATTGCAGTGTTCGGCGACGGACCGGTAGGATATTTAACGGCGGCTATGCTGCATCACGCATTCGGGGTCGGGAGAGACAGGTTGATCGTTTTCGGAGCCGTGAGGGAGAAGCTGGATGAATTCACGTTCGCCGCAACCGAGATGGTGCAAACCTATGATTTTCTTTCGAGCGAGAAAGCGGACATTGTAGTGGAATGCACGGGCGGGCGGTTCAGCGAGAGCGCGATCAATCAAGGGATCGATCTGCTTAAGCCGGGCGGCCATCTGATCGCGATGGGGGTCAGTGAAGAGCTTGTCCCGATCAACACGCGCGATGTGCTGGAGAAGGGGATTACGATCTACGGCAGCAGCCGAAGCTCGATTGTGGATTTCAAGCAGGTACTCAAAGTGATGGAAGATCCGGATTGTCAGAACACGTTAAAGAGCTTGCTGCCGGAGCAATATACGGTGGTGAGCCAGGCAGACGACTTCGCTGGCGCAATGGAATCTGCCTTGGCTCACAGGGAATGGAAGAAAACCATCCTCGACTTTCACTGGTGACACAGTGAAAGTCGAATAAATTGTATCACAACCAGGATAGGTCGGTAAATCAAGCGTTCCGAAATGGAACGATTTTACAACTTTAATTATTTAAGCGCTTCCAATTTGAGGATAAGCCTTTACTTATTCTTCATATGTGCCTTACAATACGAAAACAAATAGGTTTTACAATACAAATGAGCATAAGTGAACAAAATTACTCACAATGACACTAAAAAAATGGGTAAGGGTGCAGGAAACGATGACAATGATGACCGGAGTATAAACGGAATGCAGTTGGACGAGGAGGAATACGCTTTGGCATCCATTGAATTTGCGCAAGTTACACAATCCTTTAATAAGAATGTCATCATTAAAGATTTGAATCTAAAGATCGAAGACGGAAAATTTACCGTTCTGGTAGGCCCGTCGGGCTGCGGCAAGACGACTCTGCTTCGGATGATTGCTGGACTGGATCCCCAAACCTCCGGTTCGGTGCTTATTAACGGGAAGGATGTTACCCGTATAGCTCCGGGTCAGAGGGGAGTAGCCATGGTGTTTCAAAACTATGCGATCTATCCCACGATGTCCGTACGGGAGAATATTGAATTCGGGTTGAAGAACAATAAGGTAGGGAAAGAGGAAAGAAACCGCTTGGTGGAGAGCATCTGCGAGACCGTCGGCCTTAAACCTTATTTGGACCGCAAGCCGTCCACGCTGTCCGGCGGCCAACGCCAGCGCGTTGCTCTAGCTCGCGCCATGGTCAAAAAGCCGTCCGTCTTCCTGATGGATGAGCCGCTATCCAACTTGGACGCCAAACTCAGGGTTCAGATGCGCATTGAGCTGATCGAAATGCATAAGAAGCTGGGCACTACCTTTGTGTATGTGACCCATGATCAAGTGGAGGCCATGTCCATGGCCGATACGATCGTCTTAATGAACCATGGGCAAATCCAACAGATGGCTGCTCCCGAAGTCATCTATCGGCAGCCAAGCAATCTGTTCGCGGCCCAGTTTATCGGGGTTCCGCCGATGAACATCGGGGACTTGGGCGTGGACGGAGCGAAGTTCGGGTTCCGCCCGGAGAGTGCGGTGCTGTCCGTGGAGCCCTTGGACGCCCATTATACCGTCCGCGGGATCGTGGCCACGAGAGAGATGCTGGGGTCGGAAACGATCTACCAAGTGAAAGCCGGACAGGAAGCTTTTATGATCAAGTGCACGGAAGACCGGTTCTCGGTCGACCAGGAGGTCTATCTGGGCGTTGACGCGACCAAATTGTTTTTCTTCGGGGCCGACGAGAACCGGATTGATCCGGCCGATGCCCGATATGGCGAGTACATGAGGGCGCTGAAAGGGCAGCGCCATGGATAAGAGAAGAGTATGGGAAACGGTCCGTCCTTACGTCATGATCTTACCCGCTATGATCGGCATCGTCCTGTTCGTAATCTACCCGGTTATTTATTTAGTGAAATTAAGCTTTTATAAATACAATCTGATGAACAAAGACAAAAGCAAATTTATTGGGACAGACAATTTCACGCAAATCTTCTCGCGCGAAGATTTCTACAGCGCACTCACCAATACCGTTATCTACACCGTGGGGGTTGTCGTGCTGACGATGCTTTTGTCGCTCATTATCGCAGTCTGGCTGAATAAGAAAACCCGGTTCAACGCGGTTGTTCAGGCAGGGATTTTCACACCTCACATCATATCCATCGTGTCCGTCGCGCTGGTATGGATGTGGCTGATGGAACCTAGCCACGGGATGCTCAACTTCCTGTTGAAGACGTTCGGTCTGCCGCCCTCACCCTGGCTGCAAAGCTCGAGTACGGCGATGGTGTCCATCATCATCGTATCCGTGTGGCAAAATATCGGGTACTACACTTTGATCATGGTGGCAGCGCTTCAAAGCATCCCGCCCAGTATTTATGAAGCGGCCGCGCTGGATAACGGAAGCAAGTTTAAAGTGTTCTACAAGATTACTTTGCCGATGATTTCGCCGCAGCTGTTCTTTATCCTGATCATCATGACGATCGGTTCCTTCAAGGTATTCGATACCGTAAAGATTATGACGGGCGGGGGCCCTAATAACGCTACGACGACGCTTGTCTATTACATTTATGAATTCAGAACGAACAGCATAGGCTATGCTTCGGCTACCGGAGTGGTGTTGATGGCCATCATCGCGCTGTTGACCTTCGTCTACTTCCGATTGCTGGCCAAAAAGGTTCACTATCAATAGACGCCCGAGATGCTAAACAGGGAGGGGTGGGTAAATTCGTGGTATTTGACTTCAAATCCATCAAATGGACATTGGGCTTTCTGCTGAAAGCCATTATTCTGATGGTGTTCGTGTTCCCGTTTCTGTGGATGATCTCAACCTCATTGCAGACGTTTGAAGAAACATTAACATTTCCTCCTACATGGATTCCGGCATTTCCACAGTGGATCAATTTTGTGGACGCGATGAATGCAGGCCCGTTCTTGACCTATGCCAAAAACTCGATCCTCGTCACATGCTCCATCATTGTGCTGCAAATGATCGTGATGATCCCAGCCGCGTATGCGTTTGCCAAGTATAAGTTCGCGGGGAAAGGGATATTGTTCGGCATGGTTTTGCTGGCGTTTATGATTCCCGGGCAGGTGACCTTCATCCCCGTCTATCTGATGCTGGCGGATATGGGCCTTATCAAATCGCTGCTGCCTCAAATCATTCCGTTCATGTCCAACGCCTTCGGTATCTTCCTGCTGCGTCAATATTTTATGCAGATCCCGCAGGAGATTATTGAATCGGCCCGACTGGACAACGCGAGCGAGTTCAAGATCATTCGGAAGATCATGATCCCCATGTCGATGCCGGCACTGGCTACGATCGCGCTGTTCAGCTTCGTCAGCCACTGGAACGATTATTTCTGGCCCCTGGTGATGACGGATTCCGCAGCCGTCCGGCCGCTTACGATGGGGATCGCCATGTTAAGAGAGACGGAAGGCATCAGCAACTGGCACATTATCATGGCCGGGAATGTGGTCTTGGTTGTGCCGATCCTGATCGTGTACCTGTTTGCTTCCAAGCAGATCGTCAAGGCATTCGTATATTCCGGCATTAAATAAACTTTATAACCTACGGAGGTAATTCCCTATGTGGAAGAAGTTATCTACTCTTGTACTAGCAACCACAATGCTGTCCGGCTTGCTTGCCGGCTGCTCCGGAAGCAACTCTCAGCAGGGCGACGAGCCGAAGAGCAGCCCGCAATCATCGTCCGCGCCGGCTGGGAAGACCACGGTTCAGTTCTGGCATTCCCTGGGAGGCAAGAACGGTGAATACATTAATGCAGCGATCAGCCGGTTCAACGAATCCCAGAGCAAAATCGAAGTCGTGGGAACGTTCCAAGGCTCCTACGATGAAACGGTGACGAAGCTGCAGCAAGCCGTTGCGGCGAAGACCGGACCTGACGTGACGATGTTGGAGCGCGCTTATGTTCAAATGTTCGCGGACTCGGACGTGCTCGAAGACATGACGCCGTTTCTTAAGAAATCCAGTATGAGCGTGGATGACTTTACGCCGGGCCTGATGGGGCACTCCACCTTTAACAAAAAGCTGGTATCCCTGCCGTTAAACCGTTCCACCCCGATTCTGCATGTCAACAAGACGATGCTGGATGAGAAGGGGTTGGCAATCCCCAAAACATGGGAAGAGCTCAAGAATGTGGCCAATGCGCTGGTTATCAAAGAAAACGGCGAATTCAAGCGTTACGGGTACAGCATGCCTTATGATACCTGGTATCCGATTGCGATGATTTCTCAAGCGAAGGGCAAGTTCTTCAACGATGCCAACAATTCCATCGGATTCAATAACGGGGAAGGCGTGAAAACGTTCAAGTTCCTCAAGGATCTGCAAGCCACAGGCGCCCTGTATTACCCGCCGGCTCAAGATTCCGGCAATATCGTGAACCAGATGTTCACGAGCGGCAAAATCGGCATGATGTTCCAGTCCACGGGGGTTATCGGCAGCTTGAAGGATAGTGCCAAATTCGAGTACGTAACCGCCTATCTCCCTATGGATCAGGTGTATGCCACCCCGACCGGCGGAGCCAACGTAGCCTTGATGTCGGGCTCCAAGAATAAAGACGCCGCGTGGGAATTTATACGTTGGATGATGACCGATCCCAAAGGCGGCTTGCAGTTTGTCCTAGATTCCGGATATCTGCCGTTCACTAAGAAGATGGCAGAGTCGCAACAAATGAAAGACCTGTGGGCCAAAGAGCCGAACCGCAAAGTAGCTTACGATCAGCTTCAATATGCCGTCGACACCAATAAGCATGTAGCTTGGACGCAAGTGATGCAGGAATTTTTCAAAGCGATTCAGGCGATCATGTACGACAACAAAAATATTGAATCCACGCTCGATACGTTTAAGAAAGAAACCGAACGGATTCTGAAACAGTAGGGGAGAGACGGAGTGTATGATAGAACGGCTGCAAACTAACGATTCGCTCGTAGTTGCCGGGCATCGGGGCTATAAATCGGCCTATCCGGAAAATACGCTTCTCGCGTTTCAACAAGCGCTGGAGCTCGGGGTCGATATGCTGGAATTCGATCTTCGCTTCTCCAAGGACAAAGTCGTGATGGTCATTCACGATGAGACCGTGGACCGTACGACGAACGGTTCAGGCCGAGTCAGCGATCATAGTTTCGAGGAGCTGAAACGGCTGGATGCTGGTGGTTGGTTCAGCCCTGTGTTCGAGGGGTTGAAGATTCCGACCTTGGAGGAGTTATGCCGGCTGTTGGAAGCTTACCCGGATGTTCTGCTTAATGTGGAAGTCAAGCCGAGTCCCGACGCCAAAGAGGTGACCGATGCCTCGGTCCGCATCCTTCAAGAACACGGGTTGCTGGCGCGCTGTGTCTTCACTTGCTTCGATGCGGAAGTGCTGGCTTATATGCATGATGCTCATCACTTAAAAACGCAAGGTTTTCCCGGAGAGCTGATGTCCAACTATGTTCCCGGCGCAGACGGCACTATATCCAAAATGTGGGCGGTAGGCATCAGCATGAAGCTGCTGACGCCGCAATTGGTCCGGGAGGTTCGGGAGTCGGGTTTGTTGGCCTGGTGCTACTGCCCGGATACCGACGAAGGCGTTGCTTATGCGCTAGAGTGCGGCTCCAAGCTCATGACCGTCAACAACCCGCTGCCTGCTCTGCAGGTGCGCCGTCGATTGGAACAAAGCCCATAAGACGAAACCATGGAGGTGTAGAATGATTCTAAACAAGCTGAAATCAGGTGTCCGGCCAATGTTAACGGGAAAGCGGCTTTTTATGGTTGTAGCGGGAATCGCTGTTTTATGTATGCTCCCCATCTTCTCGACCGGCATTAGCGCAGAAAAATCCCCGTTGAAATCCAAAATGTTCGACCTGTCGGAGCCGGCAACTGAGTTAATCCGGGATAAAGCGCTGCATAACGGCACGGTCCTGCAATCGTTCGCCTTCGACAACGTGAATCAGCACATCTATGTCGTGCAGCTGATGGCCGGCGGGCAGCAGCTGCCGGGCGAATCCGAACCGGTCAGCGGTGCGAATCGGGATAAGAACGGCGATTTGACCTTGACGAAGCTTGATCTGGCAGGAAACGAGCTTGGCTATATGTTTCTGAAAGGATTCGGCCATGGGGTCCAGATCGGCGTGGAAACGGTAGGCGAAACGGCGTACTTATGGACGGAAACGGATTCCGTAACGGAAGGCAGCAGCGGCTGGGGGACGCAGTTGGCCCGGTTCCCATTCGAGAATGGGAAGATTATGACCCCGAGCTCGCCGGAGCTAGAGAAACACCGGCTTATTGAAGGGGCGGACCGCACAACCGTCAATATCGATCCCGCTAACGAATTGCTCACGATGCGATACCGCAAGGACGGCGCATTCCGCTTCGGGGTGTATGCGTTGGAGCAGGTGAAGCGGAGGGAGTACGTCCCAGTGGCCGACGTGCCCCAGCCGGCAGTAGGTACGTTTCAAGGCTTCGCCTCGTATGGGGGGTACCTGTACTTATTGGAGGGCAATTCTTATGGCTCAACCGGGTCGGTCCCCCCTACGGGTAACACTTACATCACGGCTGTGGACTTGAATACGGGTGAGGTTGCCGACAAACAACTGATTTCCGCCGGAGATACGCTCTCCTTCCGGGAGCCGGAAGGGATGGCTATCCGCCTGCCGGATATGAAGCATCCGCAGAAAGCCGAGCTGAGCTTCGGATTTGCTTCGGATTTCACGCCGAAGCGATTGGCCAACATCTATTCGATGGATAGACTGCTGCCTCAACAGGCGAACGAAGAGTAAAGCGAAGAGCGAAAAAGCAGGAACACGAGTGTCGCGGCGAACCGCCCGCACTCTGTTCCTGCTTTTTTAACATAAAAAGCACCCTGCGAGGGTGCTTTGTTCTGCTCATCCGATTTTCTGCCGATCTTGCATATTCATCATGAGCTCGGCCTTCATGTCGGCCCGTTTGGACATGCGGGCGATGCATGAGAACAAATAGGCGCCGATCAGCCAGACTAGACATATCCAAAACCACATCATTACTTCGTGCCTCCCATATGGATCAACATAGATCGGGACAGAAGCCCGTATTCGGTAGCTGGCTGGCCTATTGGATTCCCCCAACGTAGCCCCTGTAGCTTTGCGTCGCTGACTTTCATCAGCTTTGCCGTGTCGTACGATTTATGTGATGGTTTAACCCTATCTTAGCAAAATCATAGCGGGACGCCATCCAACTTTAGGACTAGTGAACGGTTGCATTCTTGAAAGATGCGACTTCTTTCCTGTGCCAGTCAGGAAATGACATAGGCGGAACCAGGATGAATGTCGATTTTTCTTACCTGAGTTTTCCTTGCACAATAAGGGAAAACTCGAGTAATATGTCGCTTTTATTTCGTAAGATAAACCCTTTACAATGCTTTAATATAGATAGATTAAGCGCTTTACCTAAAATTAACGATTCTTTTACATAAAGTAGTTGATGCTGGCATAGGGGCTATGTATAATAAAGCTCAGATAGTCATTAAACCGGTTTAATAAATGATCCTGGCTTCAACTGGCCAAGGGGGGGTTGCGTGGCTACGATCAATGATGTGGCAAGGCTCGCCGGCGTGTCGAAGGGCACGGTATCCAGCGTATTCAGCAAGAAACGGCCGATCAGCCGGGAAGTGACGGAGCGGGTGCTGGAAGCGGCCAAGAACCTAGGCTACTTCCCGAACCACGTGGCCCGCAGTCTCGCGATTAAGAAGACGATGATAGCCGGGCTGAAGATGCCGGTCTCGCGGGACAGCTCAATGTCGGGCTTCGAGGTTCAGATGGTGAACGGCGTCATGAAGGAATGCTCCAAGCAAGGGTACCGGGTGCTGCTCGATACGCTGCCCGAGCACGATGACCCGACCCAGTTCTCCAGCGATCCGGTAGACGGGGTCATCATGCTCAACCCGCGCAAGCATGACAAACGGATCCTGCGCTACAGCCAGATGGACATTCCGCTCGTGCTGGTAGGACGGCCGGATCCGCCGGACGAATCGATTTGCTACGTGGACAACAACAATACGGAGTTAAGCGCACAGGTGGGCGACTACCTCCTGGCGAAGGGGCACAAGGACATTTTGTTCCTGAACGCCGGATCCGACATGACGGTGTCCCTGGATCGCCGGCGTGGGCTGTTCGAAGCTTTTCACCGTCAGAGTGTAGCGACGAAGCGGATTCATGTGCTGAATTACTCCAGGGCCGAGCATCGCAATCCGACGGAATACGGCTACATGTCGTTGAGACGGATGCACGGGAACGTTCCCTTCACCGCGGTCATAGCGGATACGGATCAGGTTGCGGTCGGCGTATTAAGGGCGGTGGCGGAGCTCGGGATCGACATTCCGGGGCAGCTGTCCGTAATCGCACTTAGCAACGATGCTACCTTATCGCAGGTCATTACCCCGCAGCTCACGTCCATGGAGCTCTCCGCCGAGACGCTGGGGGCGGAGGCCGCGAAAATTTTGATCGAGAAGATGGAAGGAGCGAAAGGGGTGCATCAACGCATCGTGGACGCGAAGCTGGTCATCCGCAGCTCTTGCGCACCGAATTCGGCTCAAAACGATTAAGTACTATAACAGAAATGTAAGCGCTTTATTAATGGCGTGTAAAGGAGGTGATGCCGTGCGGACCGGACTCTTGAGCTGCCGGCGCAAGGCAACCGATCCAACCAGCCCCGATAAGTACGTGCAACATTGGCAGAGGAGCGCAATCGGAATGAAGCATGTCGTTCATCTTAGAAAAACCAAATAGATGAATAAACTTGGGAGGTAAATATGAGAAAAGTAAAAATGGTGGGTTCTTTCATGGCATTCGTCATGTTGGGCGGAACACTGGCGGCTTGCTCCGGCGGGGATAAGGACACGGGCGCGGATGCGTCCGCCAAGCCGCAAGAAAACAAGGAGGAGCGTTCGCTCCGGATGATGGCATCGGTTATCGGCGGCAAGACGCCGGAAGAGAACACGCTGTTCGAGAAGGAGATCGAGCGGCTCACGGGCATCAAGGCGAAGCTCGAAAAGCCGGCCTCCGACTACGATCAGAAGCTGATGGCGGCCATCTCCTCCGGGGAGAAATTCGACCTGATCCAGACGAGCAAGGAGAAGATGAACCTGCTCATGGAGCAAGGCGCGATCATGCCGCTTACCGACAAAGTAAAGGCATCCAAAGTGCTGCAGGATCCGAACGTGCTGCCCGCCGGGGAATGGGATCAAGTGAAGACGAAGGACGGTAAAATCTACGGGGTCTTCACGAAATTCCAAGGCGGGACGATGCCGATCGTGCGCAACGACTGGTTGAAAAAGCTGAATCTGGCGGAACCGAAAACGCTGGACGATTACTATAAAGTGCTGAAGGCATTCACGGAGCAAGATCCGGACGGCAACGGCAAGAAGGATACGTACGGCCTGAGCACCGCCGGCATGTATGAGCTGCAAGGCTTCTTCAGCGCCGCAGGCTTGAAGCAGCGCTATGTCGAGAAGGACGGCAAGCTGGACGTGCCATACTCCACGGATGCCGCGATTCCGATCTACGAGTGGCTGAACAAGCTGTTCAAGGAAGGCATCCTCGACCCGAACTTTGCCACGAACGATACGGCCAAGATGCGGAACTTGTTCCTCGCCGACCGCGTAGGGATGATCACCTACTGGGACGCTTGGGTCGGTATGCTGAACAATACCCGTTTGCAGCAAGATCCGAAGACGGCGTTCGAAGCGAAGGGGCTGCCGGGCGCAGCGGATTCGAACGGCAAGTTCATGCTGCGCCGGGGAGATCCGGACGTCTGGGTCATTCCGGTTAATGCCGAGCATCCGAAGACCGCCTTCGAGTTCATCGAATGGTGGCATTCGAAGGACGGCATCGTGCTGGGCAGCTTGGGAATCAAAGACAACGACTATACGGAATCGGGTGGGAAGTATACGCTCACGAAGAATGGGACGGACCATGCGATGGACCACGGCGTGCCGTTCTGGTACAACAAGAACTTCCCGAATCCGTTCGGTCTGCTGCCGGGTGTGAAGGAAGCGCAGGACCTGGTCGTGAAGTATGCCGCGCTTGAGCTGACTCCTCCGAAGTGGTCGGACGCCGAGAAGATCATCAACAATTACTCGTTCAAGGCGATCCAAGGCGAGATGAAGGCTGCCGACGCGGTGAAGAAAATGCGCGAGGAGCTCAAGGCCGCCAAACTGATCGACTAGACGAACAAAGCGAGGGAGTATGCAGGATGGGGATGGGCATGCTCCCTTGCCTCTCTTTGGGGAACGAGATCCGCGTCGAAGAGCCGGCTTCACTTTTGCGGGGAAAAGATAGAGGTGGGTGACAGAAATGAAGGCCGTTTGGAAATATAAAACGCTGTACGTCATGATGCTCCCGATCATAGGTTACTTCTTGCTGTTCTCTTATTATCCGCTCGTTCGCGGGTTTGTCATCAGCTTTCAGAACTTCCGGTTGATCGGCAATCGGCCTTTCGTAGGCTTCGAAAACTATAAAACGGTGCTGCAAGACCCAGCCTTCTGGGATGCGTTCCAGAATACGCTATGGATCGGCTGCGGCTCGCTACTCATCGGGTTCGTCATGCCCATTGTGCTGGCGTTGTCCTTGAACGAGGTGCTCTCGACCTGGTTCAAAAAAGTAACGCAAATGATCGTCTATGTCCCCCATCTGTTCTCCTGGGTCGTCGTAGGCGGGATGTGGATCCTGCTGCTGTCCCCCGATACGGGCATCGTGAATCAAATCCTGCAAGCGCTGGGGGCGGATAAGCCGGTCTCGTTCCTGTCCAATTCGGCCTATGCCCGCTGGGTGATGATTTTCACCTCGGTGTGGAAGGAGATGGGATTCACTTGTATCTTGTATTTGGCTTCTATCGTTTCGATCAACCCGTCTCTCTTCGAGGCTGCACGAATAGACGGCGCGAGCCGTTGGCAGCTCGTTCGCTTCATCACCCTGCCATCGCTTGTGTCCACCATGAAAGTCGTCATCATGCTGCAAGTGCTGGGCATCCTGCGGATGTTCGACCAAATCTTCGTCATGCGCAACGGCGCCATCGCGAACAAGGTGGACGTCATTATGATGTACAGCTACCAGAAAGGGATTCTGCAATTCAAAATCGGGCTCGCGACCGCCTCCGGCTTCCTGGTCATCGCGGCGACGCTGATCGTGACGCTGATTACCCGCGTGCTCATCCGATACGACGACGAGGGGGCGAGATAAAATGAAGCCGATGCCAAAAGGAATAGGCGGCCGGGTATTCGATACGATCAACATCGTATTCCTGCTCCTGCTCGTCTCTACGATGGTCATTCCGTTCATGAACACGATCGCGCTGGCGTTCTCGACGAATTTCGCTTCGATGCAGCCGGGCATCGTGCTGTGGCCGAAGGAATTCAGTGTAGAAGGCTTCACGACGGTGTGGAACCGGATGCAGCTGTACATTCCGTTCACGAACAATGTAATCGTCACGGTTATCGGGACGGTCGGACACGTGCTCCTGTGCTCCATGGCCGGGTATGTGCTTGTGCAGCCGCTTTTGCCGGGCAAGAAGCTAATGGTGTCGCTCATCCTGGTGACGATGACGATCCCGGGCGAAGCGATCATGATCCCGCTGTACGTCGTCAACAAGGAGCTCGGGCTGTTGAATACGCTCACCGCGCTCGTCATGTCGGGGCTCGTTTCCGGGTTCAGCGTGCTGCTGATGCGCAATTTCTTCCTCAGCATTCCGATTGAGATGTCCGAGTCGGCACGGATGGACGGCGCAGGCGATTTCCGCATCTTCGTGACGATGTATATGCCGCTCGCCAAGGCGGGACTGGCCACGGTGACGCTGTTCGAGTTCGTCAGCCGTTGGAACCAGTTCACGCCGGCCCTGCTGTATATCAACAAAGCGGCGAAGTACACGCTGCAGCTCGCGCTCAAGTCGCTCATCGTCGATTCGGACACGACGTCCAGCAATTTCATCGTGACGACGAACGTACGGATGGCGGGCATTCTGATCGCCCTCATTCCGCTCCTTATTATTTATCCGTATGTGCAGAAGTATTTTGTAAAAGGCATTATGGTGGGCGCGAATAAGGAGTAGATGGCATTGGAGAGGAGAACGGGAAAATGAACGCAAAGAGCGAAGTCATCGTGGTCCAACGCGTCGTGCGGCCGGAGGAGCGAAGCCAATATATTGAGATTCCTTTCGAGATGCCTGCAGGGGTCGAGACGCTGCGAGTAGACTACGAGGTGGAATCCCACGGCGAACCGCGAGCCGTCATTGATCTGGGTGTCCGGGACGGGCGAAGACTGCGCGGTTGGAGCGGAGGCGCCCGCAGCGGCTTCACGATCGGCCGGGAGAAGGCGACGCCGGGCTACTTGCCGGGCGAGCTGGCGAGCGGGGGCTGGGCGGTCGTGCACAACGCGTACAAGGTGCCGGAGCAAGGCTGCACGATCACGGTCACGATTACGCTGACATTGGAAGCGCCGCGCTGGCTGAAGGGCGACCTGCATGCGCATACGGTGCACAGCGACGGGAGCTACACGCTGGAAGAGAGCGCGGCGATTATGGAGCAGCTGGGCTGCGATTTCCTCGCCATGACCGATCACAACGCGGTGAGCCAGAACTTGGCGTATCCCCGGACGACCGGTATCGTGATGATTCCCGGCATGGAGTTCACGACGAACTTCGGGCACAGCAACTTTCTGGGCGTGGTCGACCCTTGCGACGATTTCCGGGTAACCGGTGTCGCGGACGTGCATGAGCGGCTGCGCGTGGCGCGCGAACGCGGAGCGCGCATCGTACTCAACCATCCCCATTGCGACCATTGCCCATGGGAGTGGGGCTTCGACGTCGACCACGATTGGGTCGAGGTGTGGAACGGCCCGTGGACGGCGCGCAACGCGTCCACGCTCGCGTGGTGGCAGGAGCAGCTCGCCTCCGGCCGTCGGCTCGTGGCTGTGGGCGGGAGCGACGTGCACCGCCCGCATCCTTACGTGCGGCACGCGATGCCGTGCACATGGGTGCTCGCGACGTCCAGGACCGTGGACGGCATCTTGGACGGCATCGGGCAGGGTCACGTAGTCGTGACGTATGCGCCCGATGGGCCTTTCGTGGAGCTGACATGCGGCTCCTGCGGGGTAGGCGATGTCGTGCCGGCGACGGTCGGCGGGCCGGAGCGGGTCGTCCGGCTGCGGGCGGAGCGGCTTGTGGCGGGTGATCGCGTGAAGGTGATCAGCGGGCTCGGCGTTCAGTCGGAATTTGTGGTCGAGCGGGATGGCGAGCTGGATATGACGGTGGCGCCTCCTGCAGGGAAGGGCTTCCTGCGCGTGGAGATTTGGCGGCATTTTGAGATCGTCGATCAGACGCTGATGGCGGCTTTGACGAACCCGATCTATTTCGAATGAAGAGACGAGAACGCCCGCATGCTTAACGGAATAGAAGAAAAATTTTCCTCTATCCTACCAATCATCCGTTTTTCACATGGAATAGATGAAAATTTTGCATCTATGGCTGACCTATCATCAGGAAATGGACTCACCAGAGGTATTAGATGAAATATTTTCAGCTATTTTACTTGGCAGAGGGTTGAAGGGTAGATTAGATGATGTTTTTTCCTCTATTCGAACTAGTGATGAGTTGAGCCTGCGTGGATATGACGGTCATGACCTTTGTGGCGCAGCTTCATCTGGGACCGACAACGAGCTAAGGGAGAGGCTGGGGCGGACGAGGTCATCGCTTCACGCTGGCAATTGCGCAGCCGCGGGCGTTATCGTAAGATAGAGAGAATGATATTCGTGCGGACAAGGAGCAGGAGCAGCGGATGAAACCAACGATTTACGACGTGGCCCAGGCGGCCGGCGTGTCGATCGCGACGGTGTCCAAGGTCATCAACGGGACCGGGCGCATCAGCGACAAGACGCGGAAGAATGTACGGAAGGTGATGGAAGAGCTGAAGTACCAGCCGAGCATGGTTGCTTCGGCTTTGACGGGCAAGAATACGTACACGATCGGACTCACCTTGCCGGATCTCGCCAATCCGTTCTTTGCCGAAATCGCCAGAGCCGTCGAGGATCGCGGGCATGAGTCCGGGTTCAACTTCTTCATCTGCAGCACGGACAACGATCCGGCCAAGGAAGAGAAATACTTCTCGCTCCTCATGAAGAAGCGGGTGGACGGCGTCATTATCGCCTCCCGCACGCACAACACGGCGTTTCTGAAAAAAATGATCCAGATGAACATTCCGATCGCCATGATCGCGCGGGAGCTTCCGGCGCTCGCGGTGGACACCGTGATGGTCGACGATTTCCTCGGCGGGTACCAGGCGGGGAGCCATCTGATCGAGCTCGGGCATCGGCGGATTGCGGTGGTCGCCGAGGATCTGAACGAGATGAGCAGCCGGGAGCGGCTGCGCGGCTGCCGGCAGGCGATGCTCGATGCGGGCATCGAACCGGACGAGCGGCTCGTCACGGTCGGCGGCTTCACGCTGGAGAGCGGCAAGGAGGCGATGCGACGGCTGCTCCTGCTCGACGCGGCACGCCCGACGGCGGTGTTCGCCTGCAACGACGTGCTGGCGATCGGAGCGATCCAGGCCGCGCGCGAGCGGGGGCTGCACGTCCCGACCATGCTGTCGGTGATCGGCTTCGACAACACGATCCTGGCGACGATCATCGACCCGCCGCTTACGACGATCGCCCAGCCGATGCAGGAGATCGGCCGTCGGGTCGTCGACCTGATCATTCAGGAGATGAGGGGCGAGAAGACGCAGAAGCAGCGCGTGCTGCTGCTGCCGGAGCTCGTCGTGCGCGGCTCGACCGGGCCGGTGTAAGCTGGACGCAGTCATAAAGTTGCCTTTGCTGCGCCACTCACGCAAGTCGACTTAGCCTACTTAAAGCAGGGACCAAGCGGGGTTTGACGCGTGTAATTCGATTTTGCCTGCTTAATTGGCGATATATCGCGGACATTGTTCCGAGTACGCGGTGCAAGTTGGCAAAATCGAACTAGAGCACATACTCGCCGCGGCAGCCATCCTGTAAGTTCGAAAATTCGAACTAAAGATCACGTCTGACTCAGAGCTGAGCAGCGTAAAAATAGTGACAAGATCCCGCGGAAACCGATTGACAGCGCCTCGGGGCTGGTATACCCTTATGGTATGGGAAAGCGCTTAACCAGTGAAGCGAAATGAAGCGAAAGGAGCCTTCCAATGGCAAACACGAACACCGTCCGGCTAACGATGGCGCAAGCCTTGGTCCGATTTTTAGACGCCCAATACGTCGAGCTCGACGGAGTGGAGCACAAGTTTGTCCGCGGCTTCATGGGCATCTTCGGCCACGGCAATGTGACCGGGCTCGGGCAAGCCCTCGAGCAGTACAAGGAGGACATCCCGTTCCTCCAAGGGAAGAACGAGCAGGGCATGGCGAACGCGGCGATCGCCTTCGCCAAGCAGACGGGCCGGCTCGGCATCTACGCCTGCACGTCTTCGATCGGGCCGGGCGCGCTGAACATGGTGACCTCGGCCGCCATCGCCTCGGTCAACCGGATTCCGCTCCTGCTCCTGCCCGGCGATATCTTCGCGAGCCGTCAGCCCGACCCCGTGCTGCAGCAGGTCGAGCATCCGCTCGACTACACGGTGTCGGCGAACGACGCGTTCAAGCCGGTGAGCAAGTACTGGGACCGGATCAGCCGGCCCGAGCAGCTCCTGACCGCGGCGCTGAACGCGATGCGCGTGTTGACCGATCCGGCCGAGACCGGAGCGGTGACGCTGTGCCTGCCGCAGGATGTGCAATGCGAAGCCTGCGATTACCCGGCCGCGTTCTTCGCGAAGCGGGTCCACCATATGGACCGCATGCCGCCCGCGGCCAGCGCCATCGCCCGCGCGGCGGAGCTGATCGCGCGGAAGCGGAAGCCGCTCGTCCTGCTGGGCGGCGGCGTGCATTATGCGCAGGCCGTAGACGAGGCGCGAGCGTTCGCGGAGGCGTTCGGCCTGCCGATGGTGGAGACGCAGGCGGGCAAGAGCGCGGCCGCCTGGAACCACCCGCTCGGCTTCGGCGGGGTGGGCGTGACCGGCACGCTGGCCGCGAACCGGCTGGCAGCGGAGGCTGACGTCGTCCTAGCCGTCGGCACGCGGCTCTCCGACTTCACGACCGCGTCGAAGTCGGCGTTCCGCCACCCGGAGGCGGCGTTCGTCAGCATCAATGTCAGCCCGATGGACGCCATGAAGGCCGAGGGCGTGCAGGTGGTGGCCGATGCGCGGGAGGCGCTGACCGCGCTCGGCGCAGAGCTGCGGCGACGCGGATACTCCGCCGCTTACGACGCCGACGAGCTCGCGCAGCTGAAGCAAGCGTGGGACGCCGAGGTCGACCGCCTCTATGCGGCGGACGTCTCTGACGGACTCGCGCAGACGCGCGTGCTCGGCGAGATCAACCGCTTCGTCGGCGAGCGGGATGTAATTGTCTGCGCCGCCGGCAGCCTGCCGGGCGACCTGCACCGGCTGTGGCGGACGACGCAGCCGAAGACGTACCACATGGAGTACGGCTTCTCCACGATGGGCTACGAGGTGGCCGGCGCGCTCGGCGTGAAGCTGGCGGAGCCGGACCGCGAGGTATATGCCCTTGTCGGCGACGGCAGCTACTTGATGCTCCACTCCGAGCTCGTGACGAGCCTGCAGGAGGGACGCAAGATCGTCGTCCTTCTGTTCGACAACAGCGGGTTCCAGTGCATTCATAACCTTCAGCGCGGACATGGCAGCGACGGATTCGGCAACGAATTCCGCCGGCGCGATTCGGAGACGGGCCAGCTCACCGGAGGCTACATCCCGATCGATTACGCGGCGCACGCCCGCAGCCTCGGAGCGAACAGCTATACGGCCACCACTGTGAAGCAGCTGCAAGAGGCGCTGGTGCAAGCGCGGGCGGCCAATACGACTACCCTGATCGACATCAAGGTGCTGCCGGGCACGGGTACGGACGGCTATGAGAGCTGGTGGCACGTCGGCGTCGCGGAAGTATCGACATCCGGCAATGTGCAGCGCGCTTACACCGGCCTGCAAGCGAAGCTGAGCGAAATCGGCGCCACCCGCCGCTAATATACGCCAATACCAACAGAAGACAGGAGGAACCCGAATGAACGTGAGGCTCGGCATATCGGCCATCAATTGGGTCAACGAGGACATTCTGGAGATGGGCGACCATTATACGGCGGAGCAGGTGCTGACCGACATGTCCGCGCTCGGCTACGAGGGGACCGAGTTTTGCCGCAAATTCCCCCGCGACGTCCGCGAACTCCAACCATTGCTCACGAGCAAAGGGATGGTGCTCACGTCCCAGTGGAAGTCCGTCGCCTTCAGCGATCGGAGCCGCCACGCGGAGGAGCTGCAAGCGTTCAGGGACCACGCCGACTTCTTGCACGCGATGGGCTGCGGATTCGTCGTCACGTGCGAGACAGGCAACGCTTTTGAAGATCTAACCAAGAACACGGTGCGGGTGGACCCGTTAAACGACGAGCAGTGGCAGGCGATGGTGGACGGCCTGCATGAGGCGGGCGGATATTGCCGCAGCCTGGGTATGAAGCTGGTGTACCATTACCACGGGGAGACGGTGGTCGAAGGCCGGGAGGAGATTCGGCGTCTGATGGACACGACCGATCCGGAGCTCGTCTACATGCTTTACGATACCGGGCACGCTTTCTTCGGCGGAAGCGACCCGCTTGAGCTATTGCGGACGTATGCCGCACGCATTCCTTACATTCATCTCAAAGACATTCGGCAAGACGTGCTCGACTGGAAACGAACGAATGGCATCCGGTTCCGGGACGCGGTGCGCCGAGGCGTTTTCACCGTACCGGGGGACGGCTGCATCGACTTCGCCCCGATCTTCCAAGAGCTGAAGGCAATCGGGTATACGGGCTGGATGATCGTAGAGGCCGAGCAGGACCCGGCGATCGCCGATCCGGTCGCTTACGCGCGTCTCGCCAAGACGAATATCGACCGCTGGCTTACATCCTGACGAGACTCGCATGACCCGCGACAGCATCCCCAATCCAGCACAGTGAGGAAGAGGACCTTTGAACAAGCTCAACATAGGCTTAATCGGTGCCGGCCGAATCGGTAGGCTGCACGCCGAGCATTTGGCGAGAAACCCTTTAGTGAAGCTCCATACGATCTCCGACGTTCAGCTTACGGAAGAACTCAGGACGTGGGCGTCGAACCTAGGCGTCCCCCAACTGACCGACGATTACAAGCAAATCATGCAGAACCCGGCCATCGACGCCGTCTACATCTGCTCGTCCACGAACACCCATGTGACTTTGATCCAGGAGGCGGCCCAGGCGGGGAAGCATATTTTTTGCGAAAAACCGATCAGCCTGGACTACCGGCAAACCGCAGAAGCACTGGCAACCGCTCGGGAGTGCGGCGTGATGCTGCAGACCGGGTTCAACCGCCGGTTCGATCATAACTTCAGCCGCGTGCGCGAGCTGGTGGAGAGCGGAGAGATCGGCCGTCCCCATCTGATCCGCATTACGTCGAGGGACCCGGCCCCTCCGAGCCATGACTACATTCGGGTATCCGGCGGGTTGTTCATGGATATGGCGATTCACGATTTCGATATGGCGCGGTTCTTGTCCGGCAGCGAAGTGAAGGAAGTGTACGCGCAAGGCGCCGTCCTGGTCGATCCGGTCATCGGAGAGCTGGGAGACATCGATACCGCGATCATCACCCTTCTTTTCGACAACGGGGCGCTCGGGGTGATTGACAATAGCCGCCAAGCCGTCTACGGCTACGATCAACGGGTGGAGGTGTTCGGGGCCGAGGGCAGCGTAGGCGTGACCAACGACCATCCGAATACGGCGGAGATCAGCAAGAAGACGATGGTGTACCGGGACAATCCGAAATTTTTCTTCCTGGAGCGGTATCACGAGGCGTACATCGACGAGACGCGGGCGTTCATCCACAGCATTCAGACCGGGCAACCGCCGCTCGTGGACGGCAACGATGCTTATCAGTCAGAACGGATTGCATTTGCGGCAAAAAAATCATTGTTAGAGCGACGTCCGGTTCAGCTTAGCGAGATCGTCTAGGTTACTACCCCAAAATCTTAGCTAGATTCCTTGAGGAGGTGTACCACCCGATGTGCCCTTCATCACCCTTAATCGTACCCAGCTCCGCTGAACCTGGTGAGGACAGCCGCGTATTGGCGATTACGCCGGCATCCGCGGGCTGGACGTATGTAGGCTTCGAGGTCGTGCGGCTTCAGGCAGGCCAGACGCTCCCGCAGCAGGAGACCGGAACGACGGAAGTTTGTCTCGTGCTGCTGAGCGGCATCGCTTCGGTATCTACGTCGCAAGAGAGCTGGTCCAGTATCGGAGAACGGATGAGCGTGTTCGAGCAAACGCCGCCTTATTCGGTCTACGTGCCGTCGAGCGATTGGTTCGAGGTGTTGGCCGAGACGGATCTCGAGCTGGCCGTCTGCCGCGCGCCCGGGCGGGGGACGTATCCCGCCAGGCTGATTCCCCCTGCCGAGGTCGGCAAGGAGATACGCGGCGAAGGTCATACGCAGCGCTACATTCACCAGATCCTTCCGGAGGAGCGGCCGGCGGACAGCCTGCTCGTCGTCGAGGTGTTCACCCCGAACGGCCACTGGTCGAGCTATCCGCCTCACAAGCACGATCAGGAGAAGCTGCCGGACGAGTCGCTGCTCGAGGAGACGTATTATTATAAAATCGAGCCGGAGCACGGCTTCGCTATCCAGCGCGTGTACACAGACGACCGTAGCCTGGACGAGACGCTTGCGGTGAAGAACGGCGACGCGGTCTTGGTGCCGCGCGGGTATCACCCCGTCTCCGCCCCTCCGGGTTATGACGTGTATTACTTGAACGTGATGGCCGGGCCGGTACGCACATGGAAGTTCCACAACGATCCGGATCATGAGTGGATTATGAAGCGATGGGGCAAGAAGTTCGAATCTAGCGAAGCGACCGAATCTAACCAATCCAGTGAATCTAGCGAATCCAAGGACGACCCCGAGATCATGAGCCTGATCCCATTCGATTCGAGCCGGCCGATGGACTTCATCGGACTGGGCCGGCTGTGCATAGACTTGAACGCGAACGAGATTCACCGGCCGATGGAAGAGACGCGGACGTTCACCAAGTACGTCGGCGGCTCGCCCGCCAATATCACGATCGCGGTGGCGCGGCTTGGGCTGAAGGCCGGCTTCATCGGGCGCGTCTCCGACGACCAGCACGGCCGGTTCATCACCCATTACTTGCAGGAGCGGGGTATCGACACGTCCTGCGTCACTACGGATCGGTCAGGCAGCGTGACGGGGCTCGCCTTCACGGAGATCAAGTCGCCCACCGACTGCAGCATCCTCATGTACCGCGACAATGTCGCGGACCTGAAGCTGGAGCCGGGCGACGTGCACGAGGACTACATTCGCCGGTCGAAGGCGATTCTGATCTCGGGCACCGCCCTCGCGAAGAGCCCTTCGCGCGAGGCGGCGTTCAAGGCGATCGAGCTCGCCCGCAAGAACGGCACCGTCGTCATCTTCGACATCGACTACCGGCCCTGGACGTGGGCGTCTCGCGAGGAGACGGGAATCTACTGCAGCCTCGTCGCGGAGAAGAGCGACATCCTCCTCGGCGGACGCGAGGAGTTCGATCTGCTGGAGGCGCCGTTCGGTCCGCTGCAGCACGATGACGAGGCGACGGCGCAGCGGTGGTTCGCGCACAAGGCGGCCATCGTGCTCGTGAAGCATGGCGGGGCCGGCTCGACCGCGTTCACGCGGGACGGCCAGCGCGTACAAGGCCGTACGTTCCCGGCGGACGTCGTGAAGACGTTCGGTGCCGGAGACTCGTTCGCCGGTGCCTTCGTGTACGGATTGATGAACGGCTGGGATATCGAGCGCAGCCAGACGTTCGGAGCGGCTTCCGCGGCGATCGTCGTCGCGAGCCACAGCTGCTCGGACGCGATGCCTACGGTAGCCCAGATTGAGGAGAAGATCCAGCTGCACAGCTAGAGCAGATTGACCGATGGAGGGAAATGCGATGTTAAAAAATTGGATCGGCGGCCAGTGGGTCGAATCCGCCTCGCCCATAGTCGAGGATGTGCCGAATCCCGCAACCGGAGAGCTGTTGACCCGCGTGCCGCTCTCGACGCGGGCGGACGTAAACCGGGCGGTGGCGGCGGCGCAGGCGGCGTTCCAGGATTGGAAGCAAGTCGCGGTGCCGCGCCGGGCGAGAATCCTGTTCAAGTACCAGCAGCTGCTCCTGGAGCACTGGGAGCAGCTGGCCGAGCTGGTGACGCTCGAGAATGGCAAGAGCTACAACGAAGCCTACGGCGAGGTGCAGCGGGGCATCGAGTGCGTCGAGTTCGCAGCGGGGGCTCCCACGCTGATGATGGGCTCGACGCTTCCGGACATCGCTACCGGTCTCGAATCGAACATGCACCGCTACCCGCTTGGGGTCGTGGCGGGGATCACCCCCTTCAACTTCCCGATGATGGTACCGTGCTGGATGTTCCCGCTCGCGATCGCTTGCGGCAACGCGTTCGTGCTGAAGCCGTCCGAACGGACGCCGCTGCTCGCGAACCGGCTGGCGGAGCTGTTCCACGAAGCCGGCTTGCCGCCCGGCGTCCTGAATATCGTGCACGGCGCGCGCGACGTGGTGAACGGGCTGCTCGAGCACCCCGGCATTAGCGCCGTCTCGTTCGTCGGGTCGCAGCCGGTCGCGGAATACGTGTACCGAACGGCGGCGGCCCATGGCAAGCGGGTGCAAGCGCTAGCGGGCGCGAAAAACCACTCGATCGTCCTGCCGGACGCGAACCTCGACCTCGCCGTGAAGGAAATCGTCAGCGCGGCCTACGGCTCCGCGGGCGAGCGATGTATGGCGGCGTCCGTCGTCGTCGCCGTGGGCGATGTCGCCGATCGGCTCGTCGAGAGGCTCTCGGCGGCGGCGCGCGGCCTTCGTATCGGCGGCGGGATGGAGGAGGGCGTGTTCCTCGGCCCGGTCATCCGTGAGTCGCACAAGGATCGGACGCGGCACTATATCGAGTCCGGCGTCGAGGAGGGCGCCACGCTCGTCCTAGACGGTCGCGAAGTGGCGCAAGCATCGGGGGCGGGCTACTTCCTCGGCCCGACGCTGTTCGACCGGGTGAAGCCCGGGATGCGCATCTGGACCGACGAGATCTTCGCCCCCGTGCTGTCGGTCGTGCGCGCGGAGTCGCTCGACGAGGCGATCGCGATCGCGAACGCGTCGGAATTCGCCAACGGCGCCTGCCTTTACACCGACAGCGCCAAGGCGATCCGGCAGTTCCGCGAGCAGATCGACGCCGGGATGCTGGGTATTAACGTCGGCGTGCCGGCGCCGATGGCGTTCTTCCCGTTCTCCGGGTACAAGAAGTCGTTCTACGGCGACCTGCACGCCAACGGACGGGACGGCGTAGAGTTCTACACCCGCAAGAAGATGGTAGTGGCCCGCTATTAATAAAAGAAAAATGTTGCCTTTTGGGGCAACATTTTTTGTTAACTGGGGTGGATGTGACTTCCGCCAACAGAGTGGATACGCTCTCCTGGTGGGGGCAGTGTGCCATTTTGGCGGTTTTCGCCGGATTGTTAGGCTAACTTCTGTTAATTGTAAAGCGGACCTTACTAATAACGCAAAGTCGGTTTACTATTCGACTCGAATTGGTCCAAACGAGCCTAAATAGGGGACTATGCTTAATAGTAAACTTTGATTAACAAGATGGACGGATAACTGCTTTCAATAAGGTCAATTGTAAGAGACGAGAAGCACGCCGATCAACGTCGCGGCGAGATACGCCATATGGCGGCCGATCTCCCGCTTTTTGCGAAGCAGCAGCCCAACCCGCACTACGGTCAACCCGATGAACATCCACATCGTCAGTCCGCCGAACAGCTCATGGCGCAAAAACAAGGCGTTGCGCGCCTCCTCCGTGCCGGTCAACACCGACCCGATCGCGCCGATCGTGCCGACGACCAGACACAGCAACCCGGCGTTATTCCATTTGCGACGCTTGAGCAGCAACCCGAGCGCATCGAACATGAAGCTGAACAGCAGCATGGCGACCGGAACATACTTGAGCATGAAATGAACGTTACTCCAGCTATGGCTCATCTTCGATTCCCCTGGCTGTCTACTACTTACTAAGCCCAGTATACAGGGAACATCTGAAGAGGAACTGAAGAAAAGTTGAATGATTGCTGAAAGCGAGCCCCGGCAATCTCACTCCGAAGAAGTCGCACCGGCATGCTCCGATTCGGCGTGCGCATAGCCCAGGTTCTCCCGGTATTTGCCAGGCGTGATGCCCTCGGACTTCTTGAACACCCGGATCAAGCCCACGTCGTTCGCATAGCCGATCGCATGCGCGATCTGGGTAATCGTGAGCGTGGAGCTGCTCAGCAGCTCCTTCGCCTTCTGCACGCGGACGGCGGTGACGTAGTCGCTCAAGTTCTGCCCTGTATGCTTCTTGAAGAAGGAAGACAAGTATTGCGGGGTAAGCCCCAGCTCATCGGCCAGATGCGTGAGACTGAAGAAGCTCTCCCCATAATGCTGCTCCACATATCGGGTGATATGCTGATGCAGCCGTTCGCTGTGATCCGAGCGTTCGGATTTCGCCGTCTCGCAAATTTGGCGGTACCACAACTTCGTACCCTCCAGCATCTCTTCCGCCGTCGGCCGGCTCAGAATCGCCTCCACCCGTTCTGCTTGGCGCTGGGCGTTATGCGGGTCGGACGCATATAGCGTGCCCAGCAGCTTGAGCGGCGTGCCGAGCATATCGATGAATAAGCACTTGCCCATCTGCACGGAGATCCGGTTCTCGGCGAAATGCCGTTCGAACAGCTCGTCGAGCAGCCGCTCGATGCTGGCAATGTCGCCGCTCTTCGCGAAATTCATAATCTGGGCTTCGGTCTCCAGCGGATAGTGATAATAATTTTGCTGCAGATCCGCGATCTCGCCGTAAGCGGTCATGGAACCGGCGCCCTTGATGACCTTGTACTCGAGCGCCAAGACCGCTTCGTCGTACGCGGACTTGATCGTGTGCAGCCCTTCGCGCACGGTGCTCAGGCCGAGCGAGAGCTGCAAGCGGAACGTGCTCGCGGCCATATCCTTCAGCAGCGAAGCGATCTGAGCGAGCTGCTCCTCCGGCGTCGGACTGTCGCCGTCCGGTCCTGCCGCCGCATTGAACAGCAGCGCCATGCGCTCCCGCTCCAGCTCGACGGGGAAGCACCGGCCGAACGGCAGCTCTTGGCTCAAGTTCGCGAGCGTGAAGCGGACGAGCGCCCACTCCTGCTCCGTGTCGGCCTTGACGAACCGCGAGCAGTCGTCGATATCGATCAGGATGACGGCGAATTGATCGGACACGAACTCCACGTTCATGAACGACAGCGATTCGCTGTTCAGGGATTGGCTGTCTACCTGGCCTTTCAGCAGCCGGGCGATGAAATTCATCTGCATGACGGGCAACTGCGTGAACAGCTTCTTGCGCAGCTCCCGCTCCTCCGTCAGCGTACTGACGAGAGCGTGGCGGATGAGCTCGTACTCATTCGTGCCGGCATTGCTTGTATCGGAAGCCGCAGGCTTGCCCTCGAATACGGTATTCAAGAGCTGCCGGATCGGATTATAGTTCCGGTTCGCCATATACCAGCAGGCGGCCGCCCCGGCGACGAGGCTGACGAGCAGCGCAATCCAGGCGGTCGTGCGCGCCGTCTCCACGCCCTGCATCACGGTCGCCCGGGGGACGACCGACACATACTTCCACCCGTTCACGCCCGACGTCGTATACGTGACCATCATGCGCTCACCGCCGAGCGGCATCTCGAGCGACTCGCCTTCCTTGGTCAGCCGCTCGCCGAGCTCGGCCCATTCCGGCCGATCCGGCGTCGTCGACATGATCTCATGGCCCTTCGTATCCAGGATGACGATATCGCCGCGGTTCACCCATTCGATCTGCTTCAGCACCTGGAGCAGCTTGCTCTCCTGGAACTGAATCACGAGCGCGCCGCGCACCGTCTCACGTTCCTCGATCGGCAGCGACTGAACATAGGAGATGACCCGCTTGTTATCGCTGCTCGTACCGGCCGGGAGCATGTATTCCTTGTAATGAGGCTGGGAGAGGAACTGCTTCATCTTCTCCGGGTAATTCGGTTCTTTTCCGAGCTGGAACCACGTGAAGTACGACTCCAGATCCGTCCGCATCGACCCGGTCAGGATCGAATTGGAGCGGGGGACGTAGACGTACATCTCGTCGATGAAACTGCTCGTCGCCTTCAGCCGCCCGAGGTCCTTGATAATGTCCGAATTGACCAGCGATTCGTTGCGCTGTGTCTCGGGTCCGTTGCTGAGCAGACTGAGCAGCTTCGTATTCAGCGCCACCTGTGTACTGAACTGATCCAGCTCGGTCAGCCGCTGATCGATCGCTTGCTTCGCTTGCTCGAGCAAGCCGGTGTTGCTTCGATTCGCCTGGTCGACCATGGCGGACGACATGCGCCCGAAGATCACGGAGCTGATGCCGACCGGGATCAGCAGGATCAGAATATAAGAAATGAGCAGCGTGACGAACACGCTCCTCCGGGTTTGCTTTTTCCATTTTCCGGACTTCAACCAACCGACCATGATGACCACCCACTTGTTCCATAATCTCGTCGGACCCTGTGGCTAAGCGGCGACGCCTAGTCCAAGGTCTTCCTATCATAACGCAAAAGCAGCCGGAAACAAAGTTGAATTCGCTTCCAACAGAACGCAAAGAAAAAACTCCAGAGGAGCTTTTTCCGGAAATAGGGTCGGAGTACAGCGGGTGCAGGTCTAAAATCATCGGTTTTGGCTGTTCCGAATCTTACCCTTTGATCGCCCCGATCATGACGCCCTTGACGAAATATTTTTGCAAGAACGGGTACAGACATAGAATCGGAAGCGTAGCTACGATAATCGTGGCGTATTTGATCGTCTCGCCGATCGGCATCTTGTCGCCGCCGCCAACGCCGGTCATCATCGAGTCGGTGCTGTTCGTAATGAGAATTTCCCTCAGGATGAGCTGCAGCGGATACAGCTCGCGCGTTCTCAAGTAAATTAAAGCGTTAAACCAGCCATTCCAATGGCCGACCCCGTAGAACAGGATCATGACGGCTACTACCGGCATCGAGAGCGGCAGAATGATGCGGAACAAGACGGTGAAGTCGTTCGCGCCGTCCAGCTTCGCGGACTCCTCGAGGCTGACCGGAATGCCTTGGAACGCGGTACGCATAATGATCAAGTTAAAGGCGCTCATCGCAGCCGGAATAATCAAGGCCAGGCGGGAATCGAGCATCCCGAGCTTCGAGACGAGCAAGTAAGTCGGAATGAGGCCGCCGTTGAAAAACATCGTGAAAACGATCATGAACATGATGTGGTTTTTCCACATGACGCTTGGCCGTGACAACGCATAGGCCCCGAGCGAGGTCATCAGGATGTTGACGGTGGTGCCGACTACTACGTAAATCAGGGTATTAAGATAACCGGTCAAAATCGAAGGGTTGTCAAATACGAGCTTGTAAGCCGCGAAGGTGATGTCCTTCGGATACCAGATCATGCCCCGCACGGTCACGACCCAGGTCGGGTCACTGAGCGAAGCGAACAGCACATACAGGAACGGATACAGCGTAAGCAGGGACAGGCCGGTCAAGAGCACGACGTTGAACACGTCGAAGGTACGTTCTCCCAAAGTTCTCTGATTCATCGGATTCCATCCCCCTTACCATAATTTCGTTTCGCTTGTCCGGCGGCTGATCGTGTTGGCCAATACAAGCAATGTGAAGTTGATGACGGCGTTGAACAACCCTACGGCGGCGCTGTAGCTGAAATCGGACTCGAGAATCCCTTTGCGGTACACGAACGTTCCGATTACGTCTGCCGTTTCGTAGGTGGTGCTGTTGTAGAGCAAAAGAATTTTATCCGTACCGACGGTCATGAAATTCCCGATCTGCAGGATCAGCAGGATGATGACGGTAGGCATGATGCCCGGAAGCGTAATATGGAGCGTCTGCTTCCAACGGGACGCCCCGTCCACCTTGGCGGCTTCGTAAAGCGAGGGGTCGATGCTGGACATGGCGGACAAATAAATGATCGAGCCCCAGCCGATGTTTTGCCAGATGCCGGAGGAGATGTAGAGCGTCCGGAACCAGCCGCTTTCCTGCAGAAAGGCGATCGGTTCGATACCGAACACGGACGACAGGACGTTGTTGATCAAGCCGTCGCGGGCGAGGAAGTCGACCATCATCCCGGAGATGACCACGATCGAGATGAAGTGAGGCATATAAGTAATCGTCTGGACGGCCCGCTTGAACATGGCGCTCCGCAGTTCGTTCAGCAATAAGGCCAGGATGATGGACGCCGGGAAAGCGAACACCAGCTCGTACAAGCTGAGCAGCAGCGTATTGCGCAG
>NZ_JBJGED010000050.1:0-30925 GCF_045062745.1 Paenibacillus sp. HJGM_3 | reverse complement strand
CTCCCTGCAAAAAAAAGGAATACTACGACAAACCGAGTAATTCACAACATGACTCCAAAATTAAGGGGCCGAGCCGTTTTTCACCCGAATCAAGCTTTTTGACTAAAATAAGAGGGAGGTTTTCCCCTATGTATGCTTCAAATACATGAAACGAGTGAATAAGAGGGAGGAATTCCCTCTCGTATCCGGCCAACAGCTTCTAAAACAAACCCATCCGTTATTTTTGTGCTGTCGGACCGGCAAACCGTCCCCGCCCAGGCACGGCGACCCCGGCGACCCGCCTGCAAACCGTCAAAAAAAGACCGCCGGGAGCAGTCCCGGCGGTCTTCCTGATGCGCTGCGTGCTATTACAGGCCCTTCGTACGGTCTTCATTGTAAGAAGCCGTCAGCATGGCGGTAATGAACAGGGCGAACGTGACGATCACGAGCCAAAACGTCGACGATCCGAAAATTTCCATGGCGTGAGCACCTCTTTCCGTAGCTAATTCTCCCCATTATTATACCCAACCGCCCAGCAAAAGAAAATGTGCAATTGTGAACATTTCGTGCGAACGGGGCGTCAACCAAGCGCTTTTAGCTCGTACCTCAGGTACTTGCCTTATTTGAAAAACAAAAAGTTCGTCGGCAGCAGCCGGAGCCGGCCGTCGGACGGCTTGTTGATCACCTGGCCCTCGACGACGAGCGAGGACGAGCCGCCGCCGTCCAGGTTGTAGGCGTCGCGAATGCGCAGCGCCGCGAGCCGGTCCTGCAGCTCCATGAGCGTAGCGCCGGAGCCGCCGCGCTCGTCGTAGCCGTCGGCGACGATGACGAGCAACTGATCGTTGCGGAAGTTACCGATCACCGTACGGGGTGCCCGCCGCGGCGAGTTTTGCCACTGCGCCGGAATGATCTGCTTCGCGCCGTTCTGAAGCAGAATCGGCACGAACGTCGCCCCGAAGGACGGCTTCAGCTTGTCGAGCTCGGCCTGGCTCGTGAAGCGGCCGCCGATGAGCTTGCGGTCGGTGCTGAGCCCGACGAACGCGAGATTGTCGTGCGACGGCTCGAAGCCGTAGACGAACTTGCCGCCCTGGATCGTATTGCTCAGCGGATACCGCCGGCCGCCGCTGTCGTCGGCGAAGCCTCCGGCATTGACGCCGGCGACCGCCCCGAGCCGCCTGACGGCGTCGAGAGTAGTCTCGCTGTTGCCGATCTTGTCCTTGGCAAGCGCCATCTTCATGGCGTTGTCCGTCTTCAAGTTCACCTTGAGCGCATACCCTTTATAATTCGGGTCCGAGAATTGATATAGCTTCAAGTCGATATTGGGAGACACGATCGATCGCGTCGGTCGTCCGAGCTGCGCCGCCACCCGGTTGTCGAAGATGGCATCGGGCCGGGTCACCTGAGCGGTGGCGAGCAGCAGCATACCATTCATATCCGCGGCGCTCTGCTGGTATTGCTGGAACGTCTTCTCGATCGTGCCCTGGATCGCGACCGCGTCGGCCTTCGCCTTGTCCAGCCCCTGGTCGACGCTAACTGCTGAGCCTGATAAGGTGAAGGTCTTCAACGGGTCGGATGGCAAGAGCGACAGCGGCACTGACCAGTGCGTGGCTACAAGCCAGATGACCATCCCGATGAAGGGGGCGCAGACGAGCAGGAAGAACCGGTTCATTTCCCGAATCGTGATCGTCATTGCAGCACGTCCAAATTTTTCTTCAGCTCGTCGAGCTTCTTCTTCACTTCCTGCAGCTGGGTGTACAGCTGGTTGCTATTATCCGTCTTGTTGTTGGCGCTGTCCTTGGAGAAGGCAAGCAGTTCATTGAACGAATCGACCTTCGCCTGCAGCTTGGACATGTCGGATGTCATGCTCTCCTTGAGCGCGTCCAGCTGCTTCTGATAATCGGCCTGTAGCGTCTGCAGATGCGCTTGGGTCTGTGTAGACAAGTCGGCGGCAATTTGCTGTTTGATGTATTGCGTATACCAGACCGTACCGAGAATCCCGGTCGCGATGAGCAAAAGCCAACTGGTGAAGAACAATATGTATGACTTGCGACGCGAAGCGGCGGATTTAGCGGATTTGCCGGTGCGAGCGGGTGCCATAGCGGGAGTGGGGATGTCTAATTGTGGATTCATGTAGGTTCACCTCAACTCCCATTCTATCAATTTGATTCGACAGATTCTAGTAATTTCATCGTTTTTCGATATTCATTTGGGGAAATTCCCTCCAGTTTTTTGAAAACTTTGCTGAAATATTTCTCATCCTGGTACCCGACGGATTGGGCGACGTCCGAGATTTTGAGCAAAGGGTTCAAGAGCAGCAGCTTGGCCTTGTCGATGCGGACGCGGCTGATGTAATCGACCACGTTCTCGCCGAACTGCTGCTTGAATTTGCGCGAAATGTATTCCCGGCTGAGGAAGAACTGATCCGACAATTCCTGCAGCGTGAGATCGCGCGCATAATGCAGATCGATGAACTTCACGATGTCGTAGATCACGCTGCCGTGATGCACCTGCCGCTGCTGCAGGCGGTTGATGAGCCTGGTCATGCTTTCGCTCAGCTCCTTGTGCCAAAGCGCGACGGAGATCGTCCCTTGGGCGCTCATCGGCACGATGAACGGAGTCCCCTCAGACGGCAGGTGAAGCTCAGTCTTATCGTCCTTGAACAATTCTTGCGCCCAGCGCGCTCGGATCACATTGTACTCGTGCCCCCACAGCGTCAGCTGCTCCACCGTAATGCGGTCCAATTGCTCCACCGCATCGATGAAGCGCTGCAGCGCTTCTTCCGCCTGCTCTGGCTTGCCGCTGCGAATGGCGATCCGGATCGGCTCCTCGTAGTCCGTCAAGTGAAGCCGGTTCGTGCCTGCGGCCTCGTCGGGGTTGTACGTTACGATCCGACTGCCGGGCTCGAGCAAGTTCCGCTGGCGCAGAGCCGTGCGAGCTTCCTTGTGTGAAGCCGGCAGGTCCCGCGGGAACGCCTGCTCCAAGCCGATGCCGAAATCCAACCGGGTATTGAGCGTCCGCGTGATGCTCCGGCTAATCTCCCTGATGATGGATTCCGTCTCCGGCAGGCGGTCCCACAGGAGCAAGATGACCTCGCTCTCGCTGTTCCAATAGCGGAACGACGTTCCGCATTGCTGCTGCTGCAACAGCTCGTTGCAGATATTGATCAGCGAGAAGATGAGCAGATCGAGGCGGTACGCGAACCGTTCCCGGACCGATTGCTCCATCGTGTCGAGGGTCAGGATCGCCACACGGCAGCGGACGGCCCCCCGCAGCCGGGGGAACTCCTGGTACAGCTGCTCCCGGATCGCCGGGAATTCGGAAGGGTCGCCGACGAGCGACGACAGGAGCTTATCCCGATAGATGGGCTTGATTTGATTCATCTCCATCGCCCGTTTTCGGTCTTGAGAGCGTACCGCCTCCTCCTGCTTCCAGCTCTCGACCGCCTTCCGCAAGGCGGCGTCCAGCTGAGCGGGGTCGATCGGTTTCAGCAAATAGTCCGTTCCGCCGTACTTCACCGTATGCCGAACGAATTCGAAATCATTGTGGCCGCTGATGACGATCGTCTTGCTGAACGCGGCATGCCGATGAATCCACTCCAGCAAGTCAAGGCCGCTCGCGAGCGGCATCATCATGTCGGTCATAATGATCTCTGGCCGTTCCTGCTCGATAAGCGCTTGCGCCTGAAGGCCGTTCTCCGCCTCCAGGACGGTGTCGATCCCGAGCGAGGACCAGCTCGCGAGCAGCCGCACCGCATCCCTCACATGCTTTTCGTCGTCCACGATTAACGCCTTCATGCCCATCCCCCCTCATCGCGCACAGGTATGGTCAACACTACAGTCAAGCCGTGCGGCTCCGTATGCAGCAGCAGCATCGAGGCTTGGTCGCCGTAGTAGAGCCTCAACCGGTCCATCACGTTCGCGAGGCCGATGTGCTCCGATCGATCGCCTTCGTCCCGCGGCGTTTCCAGCTCCAACTGCAAGCGGCGGAGCTCTTCCTCCGGCATACCGGTGCCGTTATCGGTCATTCGGATATACAGACGATCTTGCCTGAGCTCGGTAGTCACCTGTAACCTTCCTCCTTCATTGTGGGCCGAATAGCCGTGCTTGAAGTAATTTTCCGCGATGGGCTGCAGGATCATTTTGGGTACCGGGATCGTCCGGGTCGCCTCGCCGATGTCGTAGCGGTACGAGAACTTGTCGTCGAACCTTTGCTTCTGCAGCTGCAAATAGTAGTTCAGGTGCTCCAGCTCCTTCTCCAGGGGAACGATCGTTTCATCCGTGTGCATCGTGTAATGCATCATCTTGGCCAAGGAAGCTAGCAGCGCATACACTTTGGGAGCCTCGTGCTGAAGCGCCAGCGTCCCGATCGATTGCAGGGCGTTGTTGATGAAATGCGGATTGATCTGGGCTTGAAGCATTCGGAGCTGAGTCGTCTTGTTGGCCAGCTCGAGCCGGTATTCCCGCAGAATCAGATCGTTGATCGTATTCATCATCGATTGGAACCGGCGGGAGAGATGCCCGATCTCGTCCTCCCTCGTATAGACGTATGTGATATACATGGACACCCCAATGGGGACAATCGTTGCAACCAAGAGGAACACGACCAGCTGGTTGCGGATGCTTCGCTTCAAAAACCGCATGACTTGGAACCCACTCCGTTCATCATTAAAGTCATTGTGAGCAATCGCCGGTCAATATATTCCACCAATCGGTTCAATCGTATCGGTGGGAGCGGGGGTCGCCATTGTCTATAATGAGTCTACATTCATTGAACAGAAAGGAGGCGCTTACATTAATGCGTAACATAGGAGGCAGCTCCGAGCGGGTGCAGCAGCTCGTGTTTCTCGGACCGGCGATGCTCGTGTTCGCCATCGTCATTACGATTCCGTTTCTATTAGGCTTGTATTATTCGATGACAGATTGGAACGGCGTATCGGGTGCGGTCAAGTAGGTCGGCCTCGACAACTTCGCCGCGATTTTTGGACATGATAAAGACTTCGCCCATTCCTTCTGGTTTACCTTCCGTTTCACCGCGATTGATGTGATTCTCACGAACGTGTTAGGCTTCGTACTCGCTTACTTGCTGGCCCCCAGCGGCTGATGCTAGGCTGGCACTGGCCGAAATATCCGGACGGCGCGACGCAGGAGTTCGGGGCGAGCATGCAGAAGTACGTGGCAGGCAAGTCCAGCCGCGATCAAATGCTGGCGGAGTTCCAGGGTACCTGGGATAAAATGAAAAAATAACGGTTTTGAAAATCCCGTCGGGTTGGGAGAACAATCGACTCTGATCGATGCTCCTTCCCCGATCGGGGTTTTCTTTTTTACGCGGCAGATGACCGAGGAGGGGTGGAAAATATAGGATTGACGCGCCTGGTGGACGGTGTTATATTGATGTTGATATTTGATATTACAAAAGTTATTTTGTTATATTGAAAACAGGATGGTGCTGTGAATGGTTGCGAATGGAACGCTGCGGGGCAATATCCCGGTCATCCCCACCCCCTTTCTCCAAGGGAGCGTGGATTATCCGAGTTTCGACTGGCTGATCGAACGGACAATCACCGATGTGGACGGCTACGTCGTCTGCGGCAGCACAGGCGAAGCGCCTGCCATGACCCGGCAAGAGCGGGAACAGGTGATCCGCTATGTGGCCGCCCGAATACCGGCGGGGAAGCATGCGGTCGTCGGTCTGGGGCATACTTGCCTGGAGGAAGCGGTGGAGATCGGGCTTGCGGCGGCGGAGGCCGGGGTGAAGGCTGCGCTCGTGCCGAGTCCGTATTACTTTCCGAACTCGCTCGACATGGTCACCGATTATGTGGGTCGTCTCGCCGAGCGCACCGGCCTGGACATCGTGTTCTATGACAATCCGGTTACGACCGGAACCCGATTCACGACGGACGACCTCGTCCGGCTCGCGGATGCCGTGCCTCAGGTGACGGCGATCAAGATGACCGACCACAGCTTCGAGAAGATGGCGCAGCTCAAGCAGCGTACGGAGCTGACCGTATTCGGCGGCGACGACATCATCTGCTTCCGCGCGTTCGAGGCCGGCGTCGACGGCAGTATGATCATTGCGCCGCTCATCTATCCTGAGGCGTTCCGCGTTTGCTGGGAGCTGTACCGGAGCGGCCAGCTGGAAGCGAGCTTCGAGCTGTACAGCGAGGCGATCCTCCCGTTCCTGCATATGTTCGGGCCTGGAGACGAGATCCCAACGACGAAGGCGCTGTTCCGGCATCTGGGGCTGTTCGCGAGTGCCGAAGTGCGCAGCCCGCTGCTGCCGTCCGGGCCAGGCCGCGTGCAGCAACTGCTGCTCGGATACAACCAAGGGCTGTCCGCTTTGAAGCGCCGGGCAGCCGCAGAGGCGTAGCTGCCCGCTTGCAACGGTTATTAGGAAAACCATCCGATCCAGTTCGGATGGTTTTTTCCTTGTTGGGCACCTTATGGAAAAGAATCGCGAACTCGCGAACCCCATCCGGAGAAGGAGATCTATGAGTTCCCATACAACCCCCCCACTTGATTCTGAACAGGATGCCATCATTGTCGGAGGCGGCATAGCCGGCCTCCAGGCCGCCCTGCAGCTTGGCCGGTACGGCTACCGCGTGCTTGTCGTCGACGCCGGCCGCGGCCGCTCCACCTTATGCCGCGGCTACCATAACGTTCTCGGCTGGCCGGACGGCGTGTCCGGCGCCGAGCTTCGCCGGCTCGGCCGCCAGCAGGCCGAAGCCGTCGGCGTCCGCTTCGCGGACGACGAGATCGTGCAGGCGGCGGCCCGGCCGGACGAGGCGGGCGGCGGGTTCGTGCTGGACGGCCGCCAGGAGGGTGAAGGCGCCTATCGGAGCCGCCTGCTGCTGCTCGCCACCGGCATCATGGACCGCTTCCCCGCTCTCCCCGGCTTGGAGATTTGCCTGGGCAAGTCGGTGTACGTCTGCCCGGATTGCGACGGGTATGAGATCAAGGGCCATCCGACCGTCGTGCTGGGAGCGGGGTCCGTAGGCGCGTCCATGGCGTTGACCCTGACGTATTGGAACGACCGGCTGGTTTATGTGAATCACGAACAAAAGGAGATCGAGGCGGAACTGCTAGCGGAATTGGAGCGGCACGGCATCGAAGTCGTGTCGGAGCCGATCGTGCGCGTGTTGGAGCGCGAGGACGGGTGCTTCGAGGGCGTCGAGCTCGCGGACGGCCGAGTCGTGCCCGGGGAGCGGGGTTTCATCGCGTTCGGCGGCAACCGCGTGCATTCGGAGCTGGCGCAGCAGCTCGGCGTCGAGCGGATGGACAACCGCCACATCGTCACCGATCCGCGCTCCAAAATGACGAACGTCCCCGGCGTGTGGGCGGCCGGGGACGTCGCGGTTCATTCCGAGCAGGTGACGATCGCGATGGGGGAAGGCAGTCAAGCCGCGATCTGGATGCACAAGACGCTGATGCGCCAAGCTTGACCGTTCACCTTTTCGTAAGCTTCTGGATGAATGAATTCATCGTCTCCGAGCCGCTGATGAACAAGCGTTTGAGGGTGAACCGGTTTTGCGACGTGTCCGCGTAGCCTTGGTCGATCGTGAAGGCCAGCTTGAACTGATGATCGTTTAAGATCTTGATCGTCTCTTTATTGTAGACGCCGTATGGGTAGCAGAACACTTCCGCTTTGATGCCGAGCTGCTCTTCGATCTGCTTGGCCGCTTCCAGAATCTCTTCCTTTTGTTTTTCCGCCGAAAGCTTGTTCAAGTAAGGGTGCGTCATGCCGTGAGGCTGGATGTCCCATCCGGCCTCGTGCAGCTCCTTCGCTTGCTGCCAGTCGACATACCAGCCATCCCCCACCGTTCCGGGGGACATGAACAGCGTGGCGTGGAAGCCGTGCTTTTGCAGAATTGGCAGCGCTTTCTCGTGATTGTCCGCGTAGCCGTCATCGAACGTCAACAGGACGGATTTGGCGGGCGCGGTGCGCTTGCCCTCCCAAATCTCGATGAATTGCCTGAGCGTCAGCGTCGTATAGCCTTCCTTGGCAAGATACGCCATCTGCTCCTCCAGCTTTTTCGGGTCGAGAACGGCGTTGTTGCCGGGGTCGGTTCCGATGCTGTGGTAGTTCAGGACGGGAATGCGTACGATAGGGGCCGTTTCCTTCGGCTTCGGGGTCGGCGTCGGTACCGGTGTTGGTTCGACGGGCGACACGGGCTTCGTCTGAGCCGATGCGGCAGGCACTTGGACGACGGCCTCGGCGGTCCCTACGCCTGCGATGGAGACGCCTTTCACCGGAGAAGCGTCGGCTTGCGCGGTTATACGCGGCTCCTCGGCTCTGGCGCCGGAAGCGGCAGGTTCGGGCGTGGGCTTGGTCGCAGCACTATGGCTCGGACTAGCATGGCTAGCGCCTGCTGCCGGGTGAAGGACGGTCTGCTCCAGGCGGGGGTCCGACCGGCTGCAGCCCGCTATTCCCCACGTCATAGCCACTATCAAAAATAAGAGTATTCCATGGAATACAGTTCTTTTCATCAACGGCACCACCACGCCATCCGTATCTGTAAACCAGGGTTTCTTACCTAGTTCTCTATAACTATACGCATGCGATAGACAATAGATTCATGCCTGCTCGAAAAAAACTGCGACGGCCCAATCCTTGTTCTTGCCTTATAGCAGCGAACGAACGGACTTGCGTGCGGTAAACTTGCCCGGCAGAACGATTTCCTGCGGCTCAAGCTCCGGGTCGCGCTGGTGCCTGAATAACAACTCCACGGCCATACTCCCCATCATTTTGCCTGACTGGTTGATCGAGGTGAAGAAGTCTTGGTATCCTTCAGGAAGCGATGTATAGGACTCGTCAAAGGTCACGACGCTGATGTCATCCGGAATGCGAAAACCGAATTGATTCAAAACGTCGATGATTTTCCCCAGCATTCCCGGAGCGGTTACCAAAAGAGCCGTGGGCAGCTCTTCCGCCGTCAGCATGTTCTCTAGTAGAGCCGTAACCGGTGCATCATCTTCCTCGAGCGCTTCAAAATTCAACGGCAGCTGGATGTTATGTTCCATTCGGGCATACCGGTACCCTTTGATTCTTTCCTGATAGGTGAAATGCTTGTTCGGCGACACCAGCCCAATCCGCCGGTGACCTTGTTCGATGAGATGGGTCATGAGCGCAGCCGCCCCCATAAAGTTCTCTCCGCGGACCAGGTGTGCCGCCAGACCCTCAATCTTCTGATCTACCAGCACGAGCGGAATACCGTGCGCTTGCACTTGCTGCAAATGCTCCAGCTGTCCCCGCTGTGCGCTCTGCACAATAAGTCCTTCAACTCCACGCTGTACCATGCTGGTCGTAAGGGCGGTTTCGCGGCCGCCGTTTGAGTTGCCGAGCAGGATCATGTAGTCGTGTTCGAATGCCTTTTCTTCAGCTCCCGCCAATATATCGATGCCGAACGATTGACCCGTGATTTGTTTGCCAAAAGGAAGAATCATTCCGAGCATGGAGCTGCTGGCCGGAGCCCGTTTCAGCTCCTGGGATTGAAGCTGAAGCGTCTGCATGGCAGCCATAACCTTTTGTCGGGCTTCGGCGGAAACCGTGTCCGCGTTGTTAATTACTCGGGACACCGTTGCCTTCGAAACGCCGGCGAGCCTTGCCACTTCAAGAAGCTTGGACATGGGGAACACTTCCCGTTACATAGTTTGTTGAGATAGTTATATAAAGAAAACGGGGGGTTGTCAAATTGTTCTTGATAATGAAAGCGGATTCATTGTACTATAAAGTTGCAACGTTTCGGAAACGTTTCATAAACGTTGCAGATAATGAAAGAGTAGGGACAAAGGGAGAGGTAGAGCAGATGTTAAACACGCACCGGATTCGCCCTGCGCAACAGGCGGATCGACACGACCGCAGCCATCGGATGTCCGTGGCACAGCCTGCTGTAAGGTGGCAGGATGCGCTGCCAAGCGGCAACGGAACCTTAGGAGCTCTCGTTTACGGCAACATCGAGGAGGACACCGTTCTGATCAATCACGAGGCCTTGTGGTACGGCGGGACAACGAAGGAACTGCCCAATTTGTCCTTGCATCTGAAGGAGCTGAGGGAACTTCTCGCCGCCGGGAAATACACGGAAGCGAACCAATTGTATCCGAACAAACTGAAGGAAGCGGGATACCAGACCAGCACGGCCAAATTCCAGCCTGGCTTTGACTTGAAGCTGTTTTCCGAGATGGAGGGCGCGTTCCGTCATTATCGGCGTTCGCTCGATATGGAGACGGGGGAAATTTCCGTTACCTGGACGGAAAGCGGCATTCAGAGGTCGAAGCGCCTGTTCGTCTCCCGTACGGACGACATGGCTATCATGCAGATTCGTTCCCAAGGGGCGCCTGTGCCCAAGCACGCTTTCCAACTCACGATCCACGATCCGGCCCAGGCAGAGAGGCACGATTTTTCATTCGGGTCCGAGGCGGGGGAGGATTACTTAACCGCCTGGGGTAAGCATGGGGACGGGCTGACTTCGTTCTGCGCGGTTGCCAGGATCATCTGCAGGGGAGGCAAGAAGCAGGTACTGGATCATCGAACGGTCGTGGAGGGCGCGGAAGAAATTGTCGTATTGCTTGTAGTAAGCGCGAAAGAAGGAGACGCGGCCGTTCGCGAACGCCTCAAGCAGCAGCTCGCCGGGTATGATCACGAATATACCACCCTGCTCGAGCGTCATGTTCGTGAGCATCGTCCGTTATTCCTAAGAGCTGGGCTCGACTTGGAACCGAACGAACAACGGGACGCTTCGAACGAGCAGCTCCTGCTCGAGGCATACGACGGCGATGCGCCTGACGCGCTAATAGAAAGGATGTACGATTACGGCCGATATTTGCTGATTTCCAGCTCCAGACCGGGCGGTCTGCCCGCCAATTTGCAGGGGATTTGGAACGGCGACTACTTGCCGGCTTGGAGCAGCGCGTTCTTCAACAACGAGAACATCCAGATGAATTATTGGCAGGCTCTGCCGGGGAATCTCCCGGAAGCGGCGGCCCCGTTCTACGATTTCTTCGATTCGCTGCTGCCGGATATGCGCAAGAACGCGCAGGCGTTCTACGGCTGCCGCGGCATCTTGAGCCCCCTGTTTGCATCGCCGGAATCCGGGTTGAAAAAAAACCTGCAGCCCCATGTCGTGTATTGGACGGCAGGCGCGGGTTGGCTGGCTCAGCACTATTTTGACTATTGGTTGTATACGGGAGATGAGTCGTTTCTGAAACAACGGACGATTCCGTTTCTGAAGGAATGCGCCGCATTCTACGAGGACTTCCTGATCGAAGACGAGAACGGCAAGTGGCTCTTTTCCCCTTCGAATTCGCCGGAGAATCGTGCGAACGGGCCTTTCGAGGGGAGCGGCAAAATCTCTGTCTGCGTCAATGCGACGATGGATGTCGCGGTGGCAAAGGAAGTGCTGTCCAACCTTTGCCAGGTGTGCAGCGAATTCGGCTTGGAGTCGGAATCGCTCCAGAAGTGGCAGAGCCTACTCGAGAGGCTGCCGGATTATCAGGTAAACGGGGAGGGGGCGATTCAGGAATGGATGCATCCGGACTTTGAGGACAATTATCATCATCGGCATCTCTCGCACCTGTACCCCCTTTTCCCGGGATTTGAGATTACGAAAGAAACGCACCCTGATCTATTCGAAGCCTGCCGTGTAGCCGTGGACAAAAGACTCGTGATCGGGCTCAGCCAGCAGACGGGCTGGTCGCTTGCGCATATGGCGAACATATACGCGCGGTTAGGCGACGGGGACCGGGCGCTCGAGTGTCTGGAGCTGCTCAGCCGCTCCTGCCTGGGCGACAACCTGTTTACATATCACAACGATTGGCGCCGGCAGGGCATTACGATGAGCGCGAGACGAGCGCCGTTCCAGATCGACGCGAATTTCGGCTGGACCGCATCGATTCAGGAGATGCTGCTGTTCTCGGCAGTGGGCAGGATCAAGCTGCTCCCGGCGTTGCCGAAGCGGTGGGCGTCCGGACAATTCCGGCAATTCCGGTGCCGGGGCGGGATAACGGTATCCATGCAATGGGATCTGCAGGAGAGGCACGCGGTTGTAACCCTTGCTTCAGACCGGCAACAGGAGGTAGAGATTCAATTCCCAGCCGCCCTGGAGCGAATCGAGACGGACAATAATGCGAAGATTGCGATCTCCGAGAAAGGACCCCGCTACCGGATAGCGGAACTGAAAGCCGGTTTGACCACGGTGTGGACCGTTTCCTTTTCATCAATCTCATGAAGCATATAGGAGGAGTCGGGTATGAATAGTTGGAGAAAAGGTTGGAGCATGGCGATAACGGGTCTATTGCTAGCCACGATCATGCAGGGCTGTGCCAGTGAAAAGGGAAGTTCCGAGAGTCCGGACGGCCCGGCGAAAAAAAACGAATCGGCCCTCATCAGCACCGAGCCCGTCAATCTGACGATGTATGGCAGCATGTCGGATGAATTGTTCGAAAGGCTGGTTGCGGAGCCGGTCAAAAAGCAATACCCGAACATCACTATGACGCAGGTAAAAAATGATAAAAAAATGGCGGATCTGATCGCGGCCGGCGAAGTTCCGGATATGATCAACGACACGATTAATTCCATCATCAAGTATCAGGAAATGGGTCTTACCGAGGAATTGACCCCCTATGTGAAAAAATTCAATATGGATCTCGGCCGAATCAATCAAGTCGTATTGGAAACCGTACGCAAAACGTCCGGCGGTAACAAGCTGCTAGGGCTTCCCCTTTCTGGCAACGTCGTCATGTTGTATTACAACAAAGATATTTTTGACCGCAGCGCCGTACCCTACCCGAAGGATGGAATGACTTGGGATCAGGTCTATGATTTAGCTAAGGTCTTGACCAGAACGGAAGGCGGCGTCAAATATCGCGGCTTTGATTTCCAGGACTCGTTCCAATTCGCGGCGAACCAGCTGTCCCTGTCGGTTGTGGATGACAAGACGGACAAAGCGGCCGTAAACAACGATCCGTGGAAGAAGATGTTCGAGAATTACGCGCGGTTTTTAAAAATTGCGGGCAACGAGGTGGACGAGAAAACTTACGGAAAAGGCGGGGATCAGTTCCTGAAAGACAAAACGCTTGCGATGTATGTCACCAGCTCTATCTTCTCGAAGCTTCCGGATGCGGTTAATAACGGGCTGAACTTCGATGTCGTTACGCTCCCTTCATTCACCGAGGCGCCTAATACGACGACCCAGGTTGATGGAGGCGTGCGGATTATCACCACATCGAGCAAGCATAAGGACGAGGCGTTTGCCGCGTTGACCGCCATGCTGTCGGACGATGCGCAGAAGCAGATCGCTGCGATCGGCAACACCTCGGTATTGAAGGACAACAAGATCAACGAGGAATTTTTCGGCAAAAGTCAAGATATGCTGCAGAACCGAAACCGTCTGGGCTTCGTCAAAAACCAGCCCGCGAAGCCTCCTGAGTCGATCACCAAGTATGACGCCACCGCGCATGGGATCCTGCGGGCCCAATTCAAAAAGTACGTAACCACGCAAACGGACATCAACACGGTATTAAGAGAGGCGGAAGAATTGATTAATAAAGCGATTGCCGACACTGGGAAGTAAGGATTCGTCCGTAATAAATCTCATACTGGACCAAAGGATAAGGGGCTGCCCTCAAGTAGAGATTTCTGCTTTTGGGTCAGCCCCTTGTGTTAACTGGATGGTGCAGCGCACAGCTGGTGTGTTTGGCTGTCTGTAGGGCCGGTTTCCGGCCATGCAGCGCACAGCTGGTGTGTTTGGCTGTCTGTAAGGCCGGTTTCCGGCCTTGCAGCGCGCAGTTGGTGTGTTTGGCTGTCAGTAAGGCCGGTTTCCGGCCATGCAGCACGCAGCAGGGCGTGTTTGGCTGTCTGTAAGGCCGGTTTCCGGCCTTGCAGCGCGCAGTTGGTGTGTTTGGCTGTCTGTAAGGCCGGTTTCCGGCCTTGCAACGCGCAGTTGGTGTGTTTGGCTGTCTGTAAGGCCGGTTTCCGGCCTTGCAGCGCACAGCTGGCGTGACTTTCTGCAAGGCCAGTTTCCGGCCTTGCAGCGCACACTGGTGTGTTTGGCTGTCTGTAAGGCCGGTTTCCAGCCTTGCAGCAAGGCTGGACTATCTCCGTCCACCTGCTTACAGCCTGCGCCCGCCTATTACACCTCACGTCTCCCGCTCGCTGGCGGACGCCGCCGCCAAAGCCGCCGGCTCCGCCGGCGCGGCTTCCGCGGCCTTGCCCGCGAGCATCTGCGCGACGATGTCCGCGTGCTGCGTAAGCGCCTGCTCGCCGGCGGGCGTCAGCCGGTACACGCCGCGCTCGACGCGCGCGAACCAGCCGTAATAATTGTGCCGCAGCAGGAACGGCACCTTCGCATTGCCCGTCCGCTCCCGCAGGGCGCGCGGACTGGACGGGCCGTACTGGCGCAGCCAGTACGCGCAGTGCAGCGCCTTCTCGCGGTAGGCGGTCATGAGCTTGCGCTGCGTGCTGCCGCCCACGTTGTAGTCGCCCGAGCGCTCGCGGAACTCGTACAAGAGCCGCGACGCCTTGAGCTTGCTGCGGCGCGGCGTATAAGGGGCCGGGTCGCACAGCACCTCGACCGCCGGCTTGCGCCGCTTGTAGAACCGCACCGTGATCAGCCCAAGGCCGAGCATCCGGCACAGCCGGGTGAGATCCGACCATCGCAGCTGGTGCGGGGCGCGTCCGGTCTCCGGCAGCTCCACGCCCAAGTACACGAGCTCGCTCTGCTGCTGCCGGTCGATGCCTTGGATCACAAGCGGCAGATTGAAGGTCTTCTTCAACTCTATAATGATGGGCGGCTCGTCCCCCCGCATCGCGACCATGTCGCAATGCCGGACCTCGCCCTTCACCTCGTAACCTAGCGATTCCCAGTAGGATTTGATAGGGGCGTACAGCTCGGTTTCGCTTCGGATGGCCAATCGCTCTCGTCCTTCCTGAATCTCCGCGCAGGCGGAGAGATGTCATCTTTCCTGACAATTCCCGATTCTATTATAGCATGCGAAGCAAAGTTGCAGCGTTAAAGTCTCGGGGTCCCCGCAAAGGAACAGGATGATTCTACGAAGGCACTCTTCACTTTGTGGGCTTTCTCATGCAAATTAATGGGCAACTTCACCGCCTGTGGTGCATATGGATGTAATACCTGCAAGAACAATCAGCACCTACCCCCACGAGGGGAGCCGAGCTCTCGGAAGCAGGTCGCGAAAACATTATGCGGGGACCCCGATTCACATCCTGAGAACGTTTGACGTAAAGGCGGATGGGCTGTTGCTATGCGAAGACAGATGGCCAGGATGTCCAGCACCCGAGATCTGCATCAGGAGAGAAGCTTTTACATTTCGTTTAGCCGTGTACAGATGAGAGGAGGGCACCATGGACATTTTTAAACGGATACTGGAGCACCGGCGGGAGCAGGAGCAAGCTGCCTGGAGCGGGTCGTTCGCTGAGTATATCGATATTGTCAAAGTCAATCCAGGAGTCGCCAAAACCGCGCATGCGCGCGTGTACGATATGATTGCCTGGCACGGGATCGCCGAAGAGAACGGGCATAAACGATACAGGTTTTTCGAGAATGAAATCTTCGGACTCGATCGCACCGTGGAGAAGCTGGTAGAAGAATACTTCCATTCGGCGGCGAGGCGGCTCGACGTGAAGAAGCGCATCCTGCTGCTCATGGGACCGGTCAGCGGAGGCAAATCGACGATCGTGACGATGCTGAAGCGCGGGATGGAACGATATAGCCGCACGCCGGAAGGGGCGGTATATGCGATCAAAGGCTGCCCGATGCACGAGGAGCCGCTGCACCTCGTCCCCACCGAGCTGAGAGCCGACGTAGAAAGGGAGCTCGGGGTCAAGATTGAAGGCAGCTTATGCCCCTCCTGCTCGATGAGGCTCAAAACCGAATATGACAGCCGGATCGAGGATGTGCAAGTGGAGCGTATTTTCCTGTCGGAGGAGGAGCGCGTCGGCATCGGGACATTCAGTCCGTCGGATCCGAAGTCGCAGGACATCGCCGACCTCACCGGCAGCATCGACTTCTCCACGATTACGGAATACGGCACCGAGTCCGATCCCCGGGCTTACCGGTTCGACGGAGAGCTGAACAAAGCGAATCGGGGCCTTATGGAATTCCAGGAAATGCTGAAGTGCGACGAGAAGTTCCTCTGGAACTTGCTGTCGCTGACGCAGGAGGGCAATTTCAAGGCAGGCCGGTTCGCACTCATCTCCGCCGATGAGCTCATTGTGGCCCACACGAATGAATCCGAATACAAATCGTTCATCGCCAACAAGAAGAACGAGGCGCTTCAATCGCGGATGATCGTCATGCAGATCCCGTACAACCTGAAGGTGTCGGAGGAGGAGAAAATTTACCGCAAGCTCATCCAGCAAAGCGACATGAAGCACATCCACATCGCACCGCATTCGCTCCGCGCGGCCGCGATCTTCTCCGTCCTGACCCGGCTCAAGGAATCGAAGAAGCAGGGGATGGACCTCGTTAAGAAAATGCGGCTGTACGACGGCGAAACCGTGGAGGGGTTCAAGGACGCGGACCTGAAGGAGATGCAGAACGAATACATCGAAGAAGGCATGACCGGCATCGATCCGCGCTACGTAATCAACCGCATCTCGAGCGCGCTCATCCGGCAAAACCTGGAGTTCATCAACGCCCTCGACGTGCTGCGCGCGCTCAAGGACGGCCTCGACCAACACCCTTCGATCACGAAGGAGGAGCGGGAGCGGTACTTGAACTACATCTCCGTGGCGCGCAAGGAATACGACGAGCTGGCGAAGAAGGAAGTGCAGAAGGCGTTCGTCTACTCGTACGAGGAGTCGGCGAAGACACTGTTCAACAACTACCTGGACAACATCGAAGCGTACTGCAATTGGCAAAAAATCAAAGACCCGCTGACCGGCGAGGAGATGGATCCGGATGAGCGGCTGATGCGGTCGATCGAGGAGCAGATCGGCGTCTCGGAGAACGCGAAGAAGGCGTTCCGCGAGGAGATCCTGATCCGGATGTCGAGCTACGCGCGTAAAGGCAGAAAGTTCGAGCACGGCAGCCACGAACGGCTGCGCGAGGCGATCGAGCGGAAGCTGTTCACCGATCTGAAGGACATCGTGAAGATCACGACATCCACGAAGACCCCGGACGAGAATCAGCTGAAGAAGATCAACGAGGTCATCAAGCGGCTGGTCGACGAGCACGGGTATACGACCGGTTCGGCCAACGAACTGCTGCGCTACGTGGGCAGCCTGTTGAACCGCTGAGCGGCCGAAGACGAGTAAAGCTTAAAGCGAAAAGCGTAAAGCCCGAAGTTCGCTCACATGGAGCGGGCTTCGGGCTTTAGTTCGCAGTGACGCTAGGAATTTGGGAATAAGAACAAACGCTGGACACCCCGACGGCTTGGAGCGAAAACGGTGCCTTACCTCGATCGCGGCTGTTTCGCTTTGGCCAGCTTAGGCAAATGCTTGATGCTGCGGATCATCTTGCTGCGGCACAGCGGGCATTCCGGCGATGGCGCCGTCGTCAATTCCTCGCGCACCCAGGCTTTGCAATCCCGGTTGCTGCAGCGATAGATCGGCATCGGCGTCAAGTCCGGTTTGGTTACTTCGGTTATCAAAGCGATCGTACCCTCCTGTAGTTGAACATTCCAAAGGGCACTTTATCAAATATGGCCTGGATTATCAAATGATAGAGTTTTCGGGCAAATGCGTCTATTTGGCTGCAGCAGCTCGTGCTCCTTAGGTGCTCGTTCCGTTATAGGCATCGATTATAGAATCGATAGTTATTATATATTTCACTTATAACGTTTCGTGCGTCAAACTGGTACTAAAAGGAGAGTGAGTTGCATGGAATGGAACCACGCACCGCAACCGACAGACTGGAATTCCACCTTGTACGACCGGCAGCTGGGCTTCGTCTCGGCCTACGGGATGGGGGCCGTGGACTGGCTGGCGCCGAGGCCGGGCGAGCATGTGCTCGACCTCGGCTGCGGCACGGGCGATCTGACGGCGCAGATCGCCGCGAAGGGAGCCGCCGCCGACGGCCTGGATGCCTCGGAGGCGATGATCCTGGAGGCCCGGCGCAAGTACCCGGGCCTGCACTTCGAGGTGGCGGACGCGCACGGCTTCCGCCCCGCCCGCACGTATGACGCCGTGTTCTCGAACGCGGCGCTGCATTGGATGACGCGGCCGGCAGCCGTCATCCGCGGGGTAGCCGCGGCGCTCCGGCCTGGCGGCCGGTTCGTCGGCGAGTTCGGCGCCCGCGGCAACGTCGAGCGCATCGTGCATGCGCTCGAGCAGGCCGTAGGGCGCCTCGGCATTGACGCCGCCGCGCGCAACCCCTGGTTCTTCCCCTCGGCAGGCGAATATGCGACGCTGTTGGAGGCCCAGGGGTTCACGGTCAGGCGGCTCGTCACGTTCGAGCGGCCCACGCCGCTGAACGACGGCGACCATGGGCTGCGCCACTGGCTCACCATGTTCGGAGGAGCCTATTGGAGCGGCCTCACAGCGGAGCAAGTCGAGGCCGTCATCGCCGACGTCGGGCAGGCGCTCCGAGCGGAATTGTTCGCGGACGGGGTGTGGACGGTGGACTACGTCAGGCTGCGGTTTGAAGCGGTGAAGCTGATGTAAGTAAAGCTGACAACAATTAGTGCTTTGGTCCTATTACGCCAAGGGGAGTAGTATGATACTATTTTCTCTGTTTGAGAGGTACGATAGTTCATTAGCATGATATGGCAAACCCGCACGAAAGGCGGGGACGCAAAGCCACGGGTCTACAGCGAATGCTATGACAGCCGGGTTGCCCAAGAGCGGATGGTAGACGCTGTCTTTAGGGCAGCGTCTTTTTTGTATTTATACGCATCGTTTGGTTGGTGAGGCAACGCGTCACTTTGTGGGAAACTTAGGGGGTGAAATAGTGGATGAAGTAAAGCAGTTGAAAACCGATCTCCATCGGCTGACGGTGGAATTGATCGGAGGCTGTGCTTACTGCTCGATGATTTCCTCGAACATTGAATTCAAAACGCCGATCTATTGCACCAAGTTCACCGGAGCGATGCACCCGACCTGTGTCGACGTGGCGACTTGCCTGTCATGCCAGGAATACAAGCGCGGAACGGCGGTATCGTGATGAAGTAGACGTTTTTCAGAATAGGGGCTGATCTCGGTGGTGTTGCAACCCGCCGGACAGCCCCTTCTCTCATTTCGCCCGGGTTGTCAAGTTGGCGTCCTTTTGGAATTGATTTATAATCAAGGAATACGCTTGTACGAGAGACCAAGGCCGGGAAGGGGCATGCAGGTGAGAGCAACATCTTACATACGATGGATTCCGGCCGTTTTGATCATGGCCGTCATTTTTTACTCCTCCTCCCAGCCGTATCACAAGCAAGATATGAGGCCGAGGCTGCACAAGCTGTTGCCCGAGAAGCAAATTGCCGAGCAGTTCTCGGGAGTCCGGTTCCAGTACGCCGGGGAGGTCGTCAGCATTCAGCACTTGGGCGTGCCGGGCTTCGTAGAATTTTTCATCCGCAAGGGAGCGCACTTGTTCATCTATATGGCGTTGGGGGCGGCGGTTGCGTACGCGTTGTACCGAATCCGCCGGAAGGCGGCGCTATTCGGACTCAGCGTTCTATTCTGCGCCCTGTATGCGGCCTCGGATGAATTCCATCAGAGCCTGACGGGCGACCGGACGCCGCTCGCGATCGACGTCGGCATCGATACCGCGGGGGCGGTCATCGGCGTGGGACTTTATTTGCTCTTCCGTATCATCGCTGCAAATTTCCGAATATCCCGATCCCATCCATAGATCAGGGACCGGCGGCGTACAGTCCCGGATCTTTTATTTGATTAGGGAACGGTATGCTATAATGAGGGCTATGCGCCACCACACTATCGATTGGAGGGGTTCGTATGATTTCGAACACATTCACCATTTTGAACAATGGAGTCGAGATGCCTCGGCTGGGCTTGGGTGTCTGGAAAGTGACCGACGACAAGGTGCTGATCGACGCGGTGCACGCGGCCGTGAAGGCCGGCTACCGCAGCATTGATACGGCGGCGATCTATGGCAACGAGGCGGCGGTCGGGGAAGCGATCCGCACTTGCGGCGTTGGCCGAGGCGAGCTGTTCGTCACGTCGAAGGTGTGGAACAGCGAACAAGGCTACGATTCCACGCTGCGGGCGTTCGAGACGAGCATGGACAAGCTGGGGCTCGAAGTGCTGGACCTGTATCTGATTCATTGGCCGGTTAAAGGCAAATATAAAGACACCTGGAGAGCGCTGGAAAAGCTGTATGCGGACGGACGGGTACGGGCAATCGGCGTAAGCAATTTCCATGTGCACCACCTGGAGGATTTGCTGCAGGACGCGAAGGTCGTTCCTGCCGTAGACCAGGTCGAGCTTCATCCGCGGCTCACCCAGCAGCCGCTGCGCGAGTATGCCCAAGCGAAGGGCATTCAGATCGAAGCTTGGAGCCCGCTGATGCAGGGCGGCGAGCTGCTCGACCATCCGCTGCTGGCGAAGATCGGAGCCGCGCATGGCAAATCGGCGGCCCAAGCCATCCTCCGCTGGGACATCCAGCATGGCCTTGTTACGATTCCGAAGTCCGTCACGCCTAGCCGGATCGAGGCGAACGCGGCGATCTTCGACTTCGAATTGACGCCTGAGGAGATGGCGTCCATCGACGCGCTGAACGAGAACCGCCGGGTCGGGGCCGATCCGGACAATTTCAATTTCTAATCGTCCCCTCTGGTGGCGAAGAGCAAAGACCGTCCGGATTCCGGACGGTCTTTTCGTGATGCGTGGCTTAGGTAGTCAATCTAGAAGGCATACCGCTTGAGGGCGGTATGGCCGGTCGGCAGTCCCCAAATTTTGCCGTCCACCGTGGCCATCCCCGTAATCCCGGTCAAGCCGGAGACGGGCAGCGAATGCGTGGCGACCTCGTAGACGAAGGGTGCATTGACTTCCCGGACTAGCATTCGCTATGATTTAGCTGCAAGAACGACTTTTGAACGAGCTATTCTTCTATATAATGCCTGTACATAGGAAGGTTGAGAGCGGCATGATTATGACCAAATTCAGCTTGCGCAATCCGATCGCCATCGTGATCCTGGTGCTGCTGGTCGCCTGCGGAGGTGTTTACTCGGCCACGAAATTCAAGCAGGAGTCGATGCCGGATATCGCCATCCCGTACTTATTCGTTACTGCGCTGTACCCGGGAGCGACGCCGCAAGAGGTGCAGAACGAAGTGGCGATTCCGCTCGAGCGGGCCCTTCGGCAAGTCGAAGGGGTTCAAGTGCTTGAATCGACGTCGGCCAGCAATGTGGCGACGGTGAACATGCAGTTCTCGTTCAGCGCCGATCTGCAGGAGAAGACGGCGAAGGTCGAGGAAGTGCTGAACGGCATGCAGCTGCCGCAAGGCGTGGAGAAGCCGGTTCTGAACAAAATCTCGTTCTCGAGCGGTCCCATGATGTACGCGTCGGTCACGGCGAACGCCGGAACGTCCTTGGACGAGCTGCAGACGTTCGTCCGGAAGCAGGTGCTCCCGGCGCTCGAAGGGGTCGACGGAGTGGGGAAGGTGCAGACGGCGGGGCTCGCGTCCGAGAACTTGTACATCCGCCTGAAGGCGGACAAGATGGCCGAGCGGGGCGTGTCGTTCCAGCAGATCGGCCAAGTGCTGCAGGCGGTCAACGTGACGCTGCCGGTCGGGACGGCAACGTTCAATCAAGTGAACGAGAATGTCGTCGTCACCGGTCGGGTGCACTCGCTGGACGAGCTGAAGCAGCTCGTCGTGTCGGCCGCGCCTCCGGTGCAGCTGCAGGATGTGGCCGACATCGTCCAGGGGACGACGGTGCCGGAGACGATCAGCCGCGTGCAGGGCGAGCCGAGTGTGGCGGTGAACATCGTCAAGAACGGCGACGCGAATGCGGTGGACGTCTCCGAGCGTGTGATGGAGAAGCTGAACGAGGTTGTGCAAGGGAACGACCGCGTCCGGCTCGACGTCATCTACGACTCCGCGGACGAGATCAAGAAGTCGGTCGAAGGGATGGCTCGGGAAGGGCTGCTCGGCGCGCTGTTCGCCTCGATTCTGATCCTGCTATTCCTGAGGAATGTTCGTGCGACGCTGATCGCGATCGTGTCGATCCCGCTGTCCATCGCGATGTCGATGACGCTCTTGCACTTCTTTACCGACGTGACGCTCAATATTATGACGCTGGGCGGCATGGCGGTCGCGGTTGGCCGCGTCGTGGACGACAGCATCGTTGTTATCGAGAACATCGTACGCCGTCTGCAAGCGGAGAAGGCGTCCAAGGAGCTGCTGCTCGACGCGACCCGGGAAGTCGCGGCGGCGATCACTTCCTCGACGCTGACGACCGTCGCTGTGTTCGCGCCGCTCGGGCTCGTGAGCGGGATCGTCGGCAAAGTGTTCGCACCGTTCGCGCTTACGGTCGTCTTCTCGCTGCTCTCGTCCCTACTCGTCGCCGTCACGGTCGTGCCGCTGCTCGCCTATCTCTTGATGCGCCGAACGAAGGTTAGTCACCGCGACCCGGAGACCCGGCTCAGCCGCTCGTACAAGCGGCTTCTTAAGTGGTCTTTGAACCACAAGACGGTCGTCGTCCTGCTGTCGCTCGTCGTGCTGGCCGGCTCGTTCTTCCTGGCACCGCTCGCCGGGACGACGTTCCTCCCGGAGCAGGAGCAGAAGTATGTGATGATGACGCTGACGATGCCGAAGGGGACCGACGTAAGGGCCGTCGATGAGAAGGTTCAAGGCATGGACCGCAAGCTTCGCGAGCTCGGCTCGGTTCGGCTGTCGCAGGTGACGTCCGGCAGCCCGAAGGGCGAGTTCGATCCGCTCACGTATACGGCCGGTGCCTCGAACAAAGCGACTTGGATTGTGGGCCTGGACCCGAGTACCGATGTGACGGCGTACATCCAGGACCGGAAGCGGGAGCTGGCCCCTCTGGCCGAGGGGGCAACGCTCGACATGCAGCAGCTGAGCGGCGGTCCGGGCGGGCAAGGCATTTATATCATCGTGACGGGGCCGTCCATGGATGCAATTCGCGAGGCGACGACCCGCATCACGGACGCCGCGAGGCAGGTCGAAGGTACCGACAGTGTGCGGAACACGCTGCTCGATGAGCTGAAGAGCGTGGAGATCAAGCTGCGGCCGGGCGACGCGCTGAAGTACGGGCTGACGACCGTGCAGGCCTGGAGTCTGCTGCGGCCGCTCTTGAATGAAGAGAAGGTCGGGAAGCTCGGCGACGGCAAGCGGACGAACGATATCTATCTCAGCGTGGAGGGCGTGGCAAAGCAGTCTCTGGAGGACATCGCGAAGCTGCCGCTCGCCTCCCCGCTCGGGATGATCGCGGTCCAGGACATCGCCGACGTGAAGGAAGTGAAGCAGCAGAGCGCGCTGCAGCTGCGCGACGGCGCGGAATACGCCACCGTCCTCGGCAACATCACCGACAAGAATGCCGGCAAGGTAAATGCGGACCTGCAGGAGAAGCTCAAGTCGCTCTCGCTGCCGGAAGGGACGGGCTATGTGCTCGACGGCTCGAACAAGCAAATTCAAGACATGATGAGCGACATGTTCCTGGCGATGGCGGTGGCCGTCGGCATGGTGTACATCGTCATGGTCGTGGCCTTCGGTGGAGGCAAGGCCCCGTTCGCGATTCTGTTCTCCCTCCCGTTCGCGGTCACGGGGGCGCTCGCCGGCACGCTTCTAGCGGGCGAGCCGATCTCGATCGCGAGCCTGATCGGCATGCTGATGCTGATCGGCATCGTCGTCACGAACGCGATCGTGCTCGTCGATCGGGTGCAGCAGCAAGTCCGAGCGGGCGAGACGATCCGCGCGGCGCTGCTGGAGGCCGGCGGCACGCGGCTGCGGCCGATTCTCATGACGGCGATCGCCACGATCTGCGCGCTGCTGCCCCTCGCCCTGGAGCTGGGCGAAGGCGGTGCGCTCATCTCGAAGGGGCTCGCGGTCGTCGTCATCGGCGGGCTCGTCACCTCCACGCTGCTCACGCTGGTGATCGTGCCGATCCTGTACGAGGCGCTGCATTACCGTCGGGTCCGGCGAGAGAAGCGGCGCCGGCCGACGCTGGAGCTGTAGTCGGCCGGGATACTAAATGACGAAAGGAGCTAGGAACGATGAAATATTACGCGGTGTTATTACCGATGCGGGATCCCGCGCTAAGCCAGGAGTATCGTCAGGCGCACTTGGACTACTTGGCCCGGAGGCGCGAGGAGAAGCGCATCTTCGCCAACGGCCGGTTCGTGGACGGAGCCGGCGGGCTCATCATCTATATGGCGGACTCGGAAGCCGAAGTGATCGAGCTTGCGCAGCAGGACCCTTATGTGCTGCACAAGGCGAGAGATTACGAAATTCATGAATGGGATATGGTGACTGAAGCGGTGCTGCCCTGGCAGTGAGTCGGATGAGAGGCAAACGGCTAAAAGGCTAAAAGGCTCTCCCGGACCCGATCTTGCGATCGGGCCGGGAAAGCCTTTTTTGCTGGAGGGAAAGCCTCCCTCTCAAGATTTCAAAAGCGGTCGGAATCCTTTTGCCTGCTTCCTCACGAGCCTAAGTGAACACATCGACCCGTTACCGGCCCGAGTCCAGCTCGAGCTGCGCTTCGCCGGCGCGCAGTTGGGGCGGCGCGTCTGCGGCCTCCCGCGCCGCGCCTGCCGCTGCCGTCTGCTTGCGTCCGCGCGTGAACGGCCACCAGTTCGCCTCGCCGAACAGCATGGCGATTGCCGGGACTACCAGTCCCATGAACACGGTCGTGTACAGCCCGAGCCCGATGACGATGCCGGCGCCGATCTGGACCAGCGTGTTCACGCCCGAGTACATGAACGCGGCGAACGTGCCGCCCATAATGACCGCGGCGGAGATGATGACACCGCCCGTCGTCTTCATCGCCTTGGCCATCGCCGGGATGACGCCGCCCGGCCGGTATTCTTCCTTGAACCGCGCCATGAGGAAAATGCTGTAATCGACCCCGAGCGCGACGATCATGAGGAAGACGAAGAACGAGACGGTCCAGCTGAGGCCCGGGTACCCGAGCAGCTGCACGAAGATGAACTCCACGATGCCCATCGTGATCAAGTAATTGAATGCGAGCGACAGCAAAATGTAGAGCGGCGCCAGCACCGAACGGAGCAAGAGCGCGAGCACCAGGTAGATGCCGATCAGCACGAGAACGCCGGTGCGGATGAAGTCGTCGTTCGAGATGCGGTCCAGCTCGTGGTACTGCGCGGTCGTCCCGGCAAGCTTGACGGACGCGTCGCCGATCGCCGACCCCGAGAAGCTCATCTGGATCGTCCGGCGCAGGTCGTCGATCGCTTCCATCGCTTCCTTAGAATACGGATGGCTGCTCAGCACGATTTCGAGCTTCGTCGTCTTGCCGTCCGGCGACATGTACACCTCGAGCGAGCGTTTGAAATCCGCCGACTCAATAACGTCCGCCGGAATTTGCCACCCGGCGATCTGCTTGCCGGCCTGTTCGGCGATCATTTTTTGCGCGGCGCCGACTTGCTTCAAGCCGTCGGCCGCCTGCCCGAGTGCGGCGACCCCGTCGCCCAAGCCCTTGTCGAGCTGACTCAGGCCCGCCTGCAGCTGGCCGATGCCGCTCGCCGCCTGCGTCTGGCCGTCGGCCAGCTGGCCGAGGCCGGCGCCGATCTGTGTGACGGCGGGCGTGAGCGCCGCCGCGCCTTGCTCGAGCTGGCCGAGCCCGCCGCTCAGCTGGGGCAGCGCCCCCGCCAAGCCCGCCTGCTTCGCGAGCAGCGCTTGGTAGGCGGGGTCTTGCGCCAGCTCAGGGTGCTGCTCGGCGAGCTGCGCAAGGTCGCCGCCCATCGAGGCGGCGGCCGCTTCCGCTTGCGCGGCGCCTTGCTGCGTGCCGGCGAGCCCTTGGCGCAGCTCCGCCAAGCCGCCGCCGACCTGGCGCAGCCCTTGCTGCGCGTCGCGCGTGCTCGCGGCCATCTGCGTCAGGCCGCCGCTCAGCTCGCCGAGCGGGGCGGCGCCCTGCTGCAGCTCGGCGCGCGCCCGGCCGAGCCCGCTCGCGATCTGGCCGACGCCGCCGGCGATGTCCAGCGTCGCCTGCGTCGTCTTGCCCAGCTGATCGGGCACGGTCAGCTCGCCGATCTGCTGGCCGAGCGGCCGCGTGGCGCTGCGCACCTCGGCGACATGCGGCGCCTTAGCGACGACGGCGGTGCTCGCTTCGATCGCGGCCAGCGCTTCCGGCGTCCGCATCGACTTCGCGGACGTAATCGTGGCGGTCACCGGGAACACTTCCCCGGCGCCGAATTTGTCCTTCACCGTCTGGAAGCCCACGACGGAGCCGGCGTTCGGGTTGATCTCGGCGAGGTCGTCGAACGACCGCTGCCCGTGGAACAGGAACGCGATCGGGGCCGTCACGATCAGCGTCACGAGCAGCACCGTAGCGGGCCGCCGGGCCGATAAGCCGGCCAGCTTGCCCCACAGCCTCGACTCGCCGTGGCCTTGACCCGGCCGGATGCGGACCGGCCAGAACATCTTCGGGCCCAGGATCAGCAGAAGAGCAGGGGTTAGAGTAAGACCCGCCAGCAAGGTGATCAACATGCCGATCGAGACGCCGACGGCGGACTGGTACATCCCGAACTGGGCGAACCCGATGAGGAAGAAGGCGATGAGCACGGTGCTCGCCGAGAAGATGACCGTCTTCCCAACGGTACGCGTCGTCCGGAGCAGCGCCTCTACGCGGTCATGACCATGGGAGAGCTCCTCGCGGAACCGCTGGATGAGCAGGATGCAATAGTCCGTTCCGGCGCCGAACAGGACGGCGATTAGGAACGACTCGGTGAACGACGACACCGGCATCCCCCAGTCGGCCGCGACACCGACGAACGTGCGTGCGACCAGAAACGACAGCGCGATCGTGAACAGCGGAATGAGCGGCGCGATCGGCGACCGGAAGACGACGAGCAGGATCACCAGCACGAGTACGACCGTCAGCACCTCGGTCTTCTTAAGCCCTTCCTCGCTAGACTTCTGGAAGTCGGTCGAGATCGGGGCGCTCCCCGTCAGCTCCGCCGAAGCGCCCGACGGCAAGTCTTGCTTCAGGATGTCGCGAATTGTATCCAGATTCTCCTGGGCGCTGGGAGAATTCTCCGGCTTGGCAAAATCGAGGAGCGTCAGCACCGTCGACTTGTCCTTGCTCTCGAACTTCTGGGCGAACTCCGGTACGTCGAAGAGCGACGTGACATTGACGATCTCGAGCGCGTCGCGCGAGTCGTTCAGCTGCTTGATCTTCGCCTGCAGCCATGTGCGGTCCGCGTCCTTCAGCCCACCCTCCCGATTGAGGACGATAACCGCATTGGAGCGGGACTTGTTGTTGGGGTTGATCTGACCCGCGATCGCCGCGGCCTGCATCGACTCCGCATCCGCCGGGATGAACTTCGCTTCCGTCTCCCGAACGATCTGGGTCAGATCGGGCAGCCAGCCGGCCTGCGCGGAAGCCATCAAACCGCCGGCAAGGGCGATCCAGAGCAGCACGACGACCCACCTGGCTTTGGTCAATAATCGAATCCATTTCTCTAACACAGCATACAGCCTCCTATTCGAATTTCCCATCACTTCTATATCTATTTCACTTATACACTAAAACATGACTGGCGGTCAATATTTAAGGCGTGACGAACTTGTGATACAATAAGGCCAAGATCTTCCCCTCCGGCGGGGAGGGGCCGTGCAACAAGATTGGAGGAATCATGAACCGCGAAGAGAAGAAGCGAGAGACGCGCAAACGAATCGTAGAAGCATCCCTTCAGCTCTTTTCCGAACAGGGGTATGAGTCGACCACGGTGGCGCAAATTACGGATATGGCGGGCGTGGGCAAAGGGACGTTTTTCAACTATTTCCAGTCGAAGGAAGAAATCTTGTGCGATTTGCAAGGGTTTTGGGCGGTGGACGAGATCAAGAAGCTGTACGAGCAGCCCGGTCCTTATGTACTGCGCATCCGGGAGATGATGGTGGAGCTCGTGAAACGGATGAATCTGAACCGGCCGCTCTGTAAGGTGATGCTGCTCGGGCCGCTCTCGAGCCCTTTTAATCTGGCGAATCAGAACGAGATCTTAACTACGGTCTATGAGGCGGCCGTTCCGGTTATTCGGGTGGCGCAGGCGGAGGGTGAATTCGACCCAAGCTATACCCCTGAAGAGCTTGTCCGGATGGCGGTTCAGTCGTTCTTCGGCTGCCTGCTGTTCTGGGCGATGGAGCAAGGGGAGGCGGAGCTCGAGGTGCAGATGGAACGAACGATGGATGTCTTCTTTGCCGGAGTGGCCCCATGCGGAAAATAATGGTATACTGGTTGGTAGATGAGTTAGTGCCTTGTACTAGCCGCTAGATTTTGACCACATGCAGGAGGTTCCCATGGACGTCAATTCGCTTAGATCGGTCTACAGCCAGTTCGAACAAAGCGTACTTCCCGTGCAGGTGGGAGTCCAGGTGCTCGATAAGGCCAAGACGCTAGCCGAAACGCAAGGCGCGCAGCTCGTGCAAATGCTTCAGCAGAGTGTGCAGCCGCATTTGGGCAAGAACTTGGATATTTCAGTGTAATTTCGATTGGTAGGAAACGGCTGGGCCCTTGGCTCGGCCGTTTTTCGCAGCATAAGGAAACGGAAGGGGTCTGAATGAAGCGATGGAGTCCTCGCAGATTGTAATCGAAGCGGATGGATTGGTGAAAACGTACGGTGCTTTTCAGGCGGTCAAAGGCGTTCATTTTCAAGTGTATCAAGGCGAAGTGTTCGGTCTGCTCGGCCCTAACGGCGCGGGGAAGACGACTACGATGGAGATGATCGAAGGTTTGCGCAAGCCCGACGGGGGACATGCCCGCGTGGCCGGCTACGATACGCAGAAAGATTTGGTCAAAGTGAAAGAAGTGATCGGCGTGCAGCTCCAGTCTACATCGCTGTTCGAACTGCTGACGGTGAAGGAAATTATGGAGATGTACGCGAGCTTTTATCCGAATCCGCTGCCGGTCGACCCTATCTTGGAAGATATGACCTTAACGGACAAACGAAACGGCCGCGTCAAGCATCTCTCCGGAGGACAAAAACAACGTCTTGCCATCGGGCTCGCGCTCGTGAACGATCCGAAAGTGATTTTCCTGGATGAGCCGACGACCGGTCTGGATCCTACTGCCCGCCGTACGCTGTGGGACATCATCCTGAAGCTGAAGGAGCGAGGCAAGACCATCGTCTTGTCGACGCATTACATGGAAGAAGCGCATGTGCTCTGCGACCGCATTTGCCTGATGGATCAAGGGCAAGTGGTCGCGCTCGATACGCCCCGCAATCTGGTGCTCAGCCTGCAATCCGACAGCGCGATTGAGTTCCGGGTGGGTGGGCTGGACGAGAGGCCGGAGGAGTATAAGGAGAATTTGCTCCGCGAGCTGCACGAGGTTCGTGAAGTGAAACGGGTAGACGTACGACGGGATGTGATCGTGTTGTATACGGACAAGCTTCAGACGTCTCTGACGGATCTGATCGAGAAAAGCTCAGGCGGCAAGCTGGAGCTGGCCGATCTGCAGACTCGTACGGCCACGCTGGAGGATGTGTTTATTTCCATGACCGGAAGGAGTCTGAATGAGGAATGAGAGCCTACGTTCAATTAACGCTCGCTCAGCTCCGGCTGTTTGCGCGGAATCGGCAAGTGCTGATCTTTACGTTGTTTATGCCTTTATTTTTTATGGTGATGCTGGGTTCGTTTCTCGGCAACGGGAATAACATCAGCCTGGACGGTGTCGTGATTGACCAGGATGGAAGCGCGGCGTCCCGCCAGATGGTCGAGGCCCTTCAAGCCGACCAGGTGTTGAAGCTGAAGCCGGCCGAAGATTTGGACGCCTCGCTTACGCAGCTGAAGCATGGGGATCAGAAGCTGGTCGTCGTCATCCAGAAAAATTACGGCAAGGCGGCGGAGTCGAGGGGCTTGGACAGCTCCAAAGCCGGGTTTGTGCAGGTCTACTATGACCAGACGAACCAAATGAACTCCCAGATCGGCCTTCAGGCGGTTGAAAGGGTCGTGGACGGCGTCTCCAAATCCATTACGGGCTACGTTCCGGTTGTGGGGATCGAACCGCTCGGCGTACAGGCGCTGCAGCTTCGCTATATTGACTTCCTCGTTCCGGGAATCGTCGCCATGATGATTATGTCGAACAACTTGAACGGGGTAGCCGGTCAGATCGCTTCCTGGCGGGAGCGCGGCGTCCTGCGGCGGATGCAGAGCACGCCTTTGCGGGCGTCGACCTTTATCGCCGCTCAAATAACGGCGCGTCTCGTGCTGAACGTGGCGCAGGCGTTGATCGTGCTGCTTGTGGGCAGTTTGATTTTTGGCACGCAGGTGAACGGGTCTTGGCTGCTGCTGCTGATGTTCGTTGTGCTCGGGACGCTTACGTTTATGGCGATCGGCTTTATTATTGCGGGTGTGGCCAAAACGCCCGAAAGCGCTGGGCCGATTTCAGGCTTGATTTCGTTCCCTCTGATGTTTTTGGGCGGCGTCTTTTTCTCCGTCTCCAGCATGCCCGAGTTTTTGCAGCCGATCGTGAAATCCATTCCGATTACCCAACTGAGCACGGCATTGCGGCAGGTTATGAACGTTGGGGCAGGACTGGGGGAGCTGTGGCTGGAAGCGCTGCTGCTCAGCGTCTGGCTGGTCGTTTCTTTCATCGTGGCGACGTTTACGTTTAAGTGGGAGTAGGGCCGCCATGGGGAATCCATAAATAAGTGAAAAATTTTCCTCTATTGCTCAGAAAGCACGTTCAGCCGAGCGATTAGAGGAAAATTTTTCTTTTATTGGCCCCGGAAGGGTGTACGCCTGTATCGAAATTGGGATTAGCTGCAAATTTTTCTTTTATTCTTCAAAGCCCCATAATTGGAATGGAGTCATCATAGTGAAATGAATTACACTATTGGTGAAGGGGGCTGATGA
>NZ_JBJGED010000049.1:0-41901 GCF_045062745.1 Paenibacillus sp. HJGM_3 | reverse complement strand
CGACCGTTAAGCCCTCCAGCGCCGATGGTACTTGGACCGAAGGGTCCTGGGAGAGTAGGACGTTGCCAAGCAAAAGCTTACGAGAAGAGCCCGTACATGATTGTACGGGTTTTTTCTGTTCTATAAAATATGATTAAGTTCTTAACGTACGCAAGCGAAGGCTCCTCCGGGATCCTACCGGTGATTGGAAAGGGAAATCCTCCCTCTGTTCGAGCCTGGTTTACTGTATTAGGCTGTATGTGGGGGAAAACCTCTACCTCTTTCGATACAAACGCCCCGGTTTGGCTGATTTGGCCCAAAAGAGAGGGAGGAAATCCTCTTCCTGGAACCAGAACGCGGGAAATGGATTGAAATGAGGGAGAAATTCCCTCTGATCGAAACCTGGACGTGGATCGTACGGAACCTACAATGGCAGGAAAGAGGATCACAACAGAGCAGGTCGATGCCGTGGGAAAACGCCAGACTAGCACGAAAACGAACCGCAAACACTAATGGACCTAACCGGCGATGTTCGGTTGCTTAAATAGGTCAAGGGATCCAATAATAAGTTAAAATTACCAAAAATGATTGCAAATATAGGGTATTGCATGTATGCTGAAATAGCAAATATGACCTATTTTCGACACGAATCTACAAGACCAGAAACCAAGCGAATACGAACAAAGGCAAATCCGTACGAAAGTCGGAGACGCAAAGCCACGGGTCTACCCCGCCTATTATGGCGGCATGATCGCCGGGTTGCTCTATTGGAGCTTGGTTTCTTTTTGTCTTTTTTAGGGGACCCCTGATGAATCACAAAGTCAATGCATGGGCAGTTGGCCTGTTTGTGTGGATTGGAGCATGCTTGCAAGGGTATTTTTACGAGACCGGCTACTTGGTGATGACGGGTATCGCAGCTGCTATTGCCCTCATTGTTGTGTGGAGACGGAAGACCATCCCCTTTCATCCGATGTACCATCTTCCCATCTTCCTGCTGGTCGCTCTCTATGGGGGATCGATTCTATATGCGCTGGATGGGGAAGCTGCCTTGCTCGAAGCGATGAAGGTAACGAGTTTGATCCCCTTGTCTATCCTGACGCTAACTATACCCGATGTGCAGAGACCGGGGATCTACAAAGCGTGGGTATGGAGCGGCGTCTTCGTAGCCGTCCTGGGTATCTTGTTCCATATGGATCGCAAAGGGCGTTTGGAGTCGACATTCGAATACGCGAATGCGCTCGCGATTTATTTGCTTGTCGCATTGTTTCTGGCGATCTTCCTCTACCTCAAGTTCAAAGGCAAGACGTATTTCGTCCTGATGGCTATCTTGTCTAGTGGCTTGCTCCTTACGATGTCTCGTTCTGTCTGGGTCTTGTGGGGGATGGCTTTGTTGATCGGGCTGATGATGTTCCGAGAAGCCAGAGCTCGCCCGGTTCTTTCTGGAGTAGCGGTAGCCCATATAAGCGGTTATTTGATCGCTGCTGCCGTTCGCACGGATTTCTTGTTCTGGTGGCAGCGCGTGAAGAGTATCCAGCCCGAGACATCGGAGTTCCGGATCCGGCTCGTATATTGGAAAGACAGCCTCTCCATCGTCCGGGACTTTTGGCTTGGGGGGACTGGCGGCGGGGGGTGGAGCGTGCTACTGACCCAATATCGCTCGCAACTGTACTACGTGCGCTATGTGCATAATCACTACATCCAGCTTGCATTGGACGCAGGCATCATCGGATTGATCGTGTTTTTACTGGCGATTGCGGCTTTTTATTGGACAGGACTTCGTCAAATCCGGAGCAAAGGCGCTTCGCAAGAATCAGTGTTCTGGATGAAGGCGGCGATGCTGCTTGCGGGTGTGATGTTGCTGCATGCAGGGTTTGATTTCGATTTGGAATTTCCATTGCTGCTTGGCTTATTGTTTTTCGTAATGTCAGCACCATATGCAACCGGCAAGAAAGAGATTGCGAAACCAATCTGGTCCAAAGCCAAAATGCGAGTAGCAGTGCCGCTCGCGACGGTTGTGACCGTGCCGGTTGTAGCTTTTATGCTGTGGCTGGGGGCAGGTTACGGGTTCAAGGAGCGTGCGATTCAGTTGGCCGATATGAAGGAGTGGGAGCAGGCGCAAGCAAGCTTCGAGAGAAGTTCCGCTATGATTCCATGGTCGCACACGATTCATTATGAATCGGCCAAAGCCTGGGTGAGGCAAAGCAACGAGACGGGCGACTTGAGATCGTTGGAGCTGGCGAGTGAGGAATTAAGCCAAGCCATGCGTCGCGTCCCTAAAGAGGATTTATATCAATCCCTCCGGATTGACATAAATAAAGCGCTCGCCAAGTAGCGCCAAACGAACCAGAACAGGAGATGGAAGATGAGTACGTTGCTGAGTTTTAAAAAGATGAGTTGGATGCTAACTATGTTTTTGCTCGTCTCGATGCTGCTGCCGATCGTTTCGTACGCCGCATCCACTGCAGAGTTCTCCTACAATAGTGCGACGGGAAAACTAAGCGGCAGGGTCTATGTGCAGGACCCGAGCAAGGTGAAGGTAAACGTGAAAAATTCCGTTTACGAGTCCACATATGTGCCATTAAAAGAAATCTCCAGCAATTATGTTACATACGATGAGCGTAATGAACCGATCAAACTAGGCCGGTTTGAAATGAATATCGGACCGAACGATGCGCCGATCCAGCTAACCATGAATGTGTGCGGGCAGGAGGTACCGATCATTCAATGGGGCGGATACGATACTACCAAACTTTACTATTCCTACGATTCGTGGCGTCAAGGTCCGTATCGCACAACCGGTCATCAGTATTACACCATGCATCCGCTATCCGGCTACATCATGCCGGGAGATAAAATCGTGGACTTCGTTGCACCGGACAATAGCTCGGATGCGATCTCGATTGATATGCCCTATCGCAGCGGAGCGTCTAGCATAGTGAAGGCGGTGTACGCCTCCGATTTCACATTGTGGGACGATACCGTAAGTCAGGCAGTCGATGTAAAGAAGGCGGAACAAGGGTGGGGCGATTTTGAAATTCAAGCCGACGCGCCCTTAATCGCCGGGCACCAATATACTCTTAGATTGTCTTCTACTGCGGACGGGGACGAAATTCAGCTTCCAGGCCAACAAGGGCTCTATAGCGCCAGGACTTCCATTGGAAATTACGAACCGGGCACCAACTATGTAACGGCAAAGAGCCGAGTGTACTTTGACAATTTAGAGCTGGGAGTAATCACAACTGGTGGAACGCCAGGTAGCCAAGGGAACGGAGCGCCGTTTGCAGATATGAGCTCGTGCTCTGGAGCGGACACTGGTACAGGAACGGACACCGGCGGCGGTTCCAATCCCGGGAACGGCACGGACACCGGAAACGGCACGGAGACTAGTACTGGAGCTGGCAATGATCCTAGTGGCGGAGTAGCAAGTCCGAGTGCCGGCGGCAATCCACAGACCGGAAATACAGAACCGAAGGAAACGAACGAAGGTGTCCGATTGGGCAGCGGATCGCTAACCGTGACAGAGAGCGCAGGGGCAGACGGCAAGACAACCGCTACTGTAGCGTTCAACGCTGACAAGCTGGCACAAGCGCTTAATCTGCTCAAAGGCAAGGATGAAGACAAGCAAGTCGTGATCGTCGATCTCAGCGGAATGAAGGCGGCGACGGCGAATGTAGAGATTCCGGCGGGCGTGCTGGCCTCTACGGCGAATCAGGCTCCGCATGTGGTACTGGCGATCCAAGGCCCGAATGCCGGGTATTTGCTCCCTGTTGGTGTACTGAATCTGACAAGCGCAGCGCAGAAGCTCGGTGTTTCGCCGGATGATGTGAAGGTGGTCGTGAGTTTGGTACAGGAAAGCGGAGCAGCAGCAGAGCCTGTGGCGAATAAGGCCGCTCAAGCAGGAATGACGCTGGCTAGCGATCCGTACGAATTCTCCGTAAGTCTCGTGGTCAACGGGAAGAGCACGCCTGTGAACGATTTTGGGTCTACGTTGGTGACCAGGACGATCAAGCTGGCGGGGACTTGGGATGTGGAGCTGCTAGTTGGCGTTCGGTATGATGCGGAGACGCAAACGTTCTACCCCGTACCGACAGTATTCACACAGGTGGACGGTCAAATCGAGGCGGTCATGCAGCGGAACGGCAATAGTACATATGCCGTAGTGACGCATCAGCAAACCTTTGAGGACCTGAACCAGCACTGGTCCAAGGCAGACGTGGAATGGTTGGCTTCGAAGATGATCGCGCAAGGAATGACGGAAACGACGTTCTCGCCTGATGCTTCCATTACACGGGCGCAATTCGCATCCTTGGTGGTGCGAGCCTTGGGTCTGGCAGAAGATCAAGCGGCTGCGGCCAACTTCTCGGACGTCACCGCCAAAGACTGGTACGCAGGTGCCGTAGGAGCGGCCGTCAAAACAGGACTCGTCAGCGGGTTCGAAGATCGGACGTTCCTTCCGAACGCGATTATTACGCGGGAACAGATGGCGGTTATGGCCGCGAGAGCGCTGGCCTTTGCAGGGCAGGAAGCCGGCGCAAATGCGTCAGCAGGCAAGCTCGCAAAATACGCGGATGCTGGGGCTGTTAGTGGTTGGGCCGAGGCGGCGTTCTCGCAGATGATTCAGACCGGTATCATGCAAGGAACCGGAGATGCAGAACTGACTCCGGAGGGGACCGCCACCCGGGCTCAAGCGGCAGTCGTAGTGAAGCGTCTGCTGCAAACAGCTGGATTAATGAACAAATAAGCTATTAGGAGGCCTCTTCCTGGGACTGCTGCCCGGGAAGAGGCTTGTTTTTTAGAGTAAAGAAAGTATAAATTCCGCCTCGGAATTTGAACTTTCTGCTCGCAAGAAAAAGCTCCCTCTAAAGAAGGATTCGACGACATCTCCGAGAAGGCTCCATTAGGAGCTTTTCTTATGACTGAAGCAAGAAAAGCGAACTTTAATATAGAGATGTCACAAAAATGTTCGCCTTTTAAAGTTGACATGACCATGTTACGCTTGATAAACTAGAGATGTAAAAAGTAATTCGTAATTAACGCCTTGATCTCGTATATCTTCGGGGATACGGCCCGAAAGTCTCTACCCAGAAACCGCAAATTTTTGGACTACGAGTGAGCTGATAATCAAAGGAATGAGTTCGACGGGCGGTGCATGCCTTGTCGGCCTTCCTTTTTTTCGCCTTCATCAGGCCTCTAGGGCTCGAATGATGTCGAATTTTAGCTTACGTCCATCGTATAAGACGCTATGTCTGTCGCTGGACTTTTTTCATTTCCGAATCGGAAAGAGGGTAAACGCACATGGCGGCGCAAGTCGGAGTCATTATGGGAAGCACATCGGATTGGGAAACGATGAAGCATGCTTGCGATGTATTGGACGAGTTGAACATCGCGTACGAGAAGAAGGTCGTGTCGGCGCACCGGACGCCGGACCTCATGTTCGAATACGCGGAGAGCGCGATCGAACGCGGCCTCCGCGTCATCATCGCAGGAGCCGGCGGAGCGGCGCACCTCCCGGGTATGGTCGCGTCGAAGACCGTCTTGCCGGTCATTGGCGTGCCCGTGAAGTCGTCGAGCCTGAACGGCCTCGACTCGCTGCTCTCGATTGTGCAGATGCCGGGCGGCGTGCCGGTCGCGACGGTGGCGATCGGCAACGCCGGAGCCACGAACGCGGGACTGCTCGCGGCCCAAATCCTGGGGGTCACCGACCCCGACGTGCAGCGCCGGCTGATCGAACGCAAGAACAACACCCGGCTGAAGGTGTTGGAAAGCAGTGATCAGCTATGAGCGGACAACCGTCGGGAAGGACTAACCGCGGCGGCCGCCGGCTCCTGCCGGGCAGCACGATCGGCGTGCTGGGCGGCGGCCAGCTAGGCCGCATGCTCGCGCTGGCGGGACGAAACATGGGCTTCCGGTTCGTCACGCTCGATCCGACGCCGGACGCCCCGTGCGGACAGGTGGCCGAGCAGATCGTGGCCGCCTACGACGACGCGGAGGCGGCCCGTCGGCTCGCCGAGAAGGCGGACGTGATCACGTACGAATTCGAGAATGTCGATGCGGGCGTCGCTCAGATGCTCATGAGCGAGTCGTATGTGCCGCAGGGCAGCCGTCTGCTCCATACGACGCAGCACCGGCTTCGCGAGAAGCGCGCGATCGAAGCAGCAGGCGTGCAAGTCGCCCCGTACCGCGAGATCGCAAGCGTTGACGAGCTGCGGGAAGCGGTGGCGGCGTTCGGCACGCCATGTGTCCTGAAGACGGCGACCGGCGGATACGACGGCAAGGGCCAATGGGTCATCCGATCTGTCGATGAGGTGCCCGAAGCGTACGCCACGCTCAGCAAGGCGAAGACGGAGCTCGTGCTCGAGCAGTTCATCCGCTTCGAGAAGGAGCTCTCCGTTATCGTGGCGCGCAGTCCGCAGGGGGAGACGAAGTCGTTCCCGCCGGCGGAGAACATCCATGTGCACAACATCCTGCACTTGTCCATCGTTCCTGTACGCGCGACAGACGAACAAACCCTGAAGCGAGCGGAGCAGATGGCGATTCAGATCGCGGAGTCGCTCGAGATGGTCGGCCTGCTCGCAGTAGAGATGTTCCTGACCGCAGACGGTGAGCTGTTCGTCAACGAATTGGCGCCTCGCCCGCACAACTCCGGGCATTATACGATGGAGGCGTGCACCACGTCGCAATTCGAGCAGCACGTGAGAGCGATCTGCAATTTGCCGCTCGGCCCGACGGAATTGCTCACCCCCGTAGTGATGGTCAACCTCCTCGGCGAGCACATCGAGCCGCTTATGGAGTGGCTGCCGGAGCAGCGAGGGCTGCCGGAGGGCGTCACCGCCAAGCTTCATCTGTATGGCAAGCATGAGGCGAAGGTGAAGCGCAAGATGGGGCACATCAATTTGCTGACCCCCGACGTCGAACGAGCGATTCGCTGGGTAAGCGAGTCCCCGATATGGAAAAGCTAAGGGCATGAACCATTAGGCCCGTTAACGATACATCGAACATTTTTCACTTTAATCAAACGGAGGAACGATTCCATGCTGCAGCGTTACAGCCGACCGGAGATGGCGGCGATCTGGACGGAAGAGAACAAATTCAAGGCTTGGCTGGAAGTGGAGATTTTGTCGTGCGAGGCTTGGTCCGAGCTTGGGGTGATCCCGAAGGAAGACGTGAAGGCACTCCGTGCGAATGCGAGCTTCAACATCGAGCGCATTTATGAGATCGAGGAGGAGACGCGCCACGACGTAATCGCCTTCACCCGCGCCGTATCCGAGACGCTCGGCCCTGAGCGCAAGTGGGTGCACTACGGCCTGACTTCGACCGATGTCGTCGACACCGCGCTCGGCTACCTGATGCTGCAGGCGAATCGGATCATCGAGAAAGACATCCTGAACTTTATCGATATTTTGCGCAACAAAGCGATTCAATATAAACACACGCCGATGATGGGCCGCACCCACGGCGTCCATGCGGAGCCGACTACGTTCGGGCTGAAGATGGCGCTCTGGCATGAAGAGATGAAGCGCAACCTCGAGCGGTTCCGCCATGCCGCGAACCGCGTCCAATTCGGCAAAATCTCGGGGGCGGTAGGCACGTATGCGAATGCCGATCCGTTCCTGGAGCAATATGTATGCGAGAAGCTCGGCACGAAGCCGGCTCCGATCTCTACGCAGACGCTGCAGCGCGACCGCCACGCCGAATACATCGCGACGATCGCCCTGATCGCCACATCGCTGGACAAGTTCGCGACCGAGATCCGCGCCCTGCAGAAGAGCGAGTTCCGCGAGGTGGAAGAGCCGTTCGCCAAGGGGCAAAAAGGCTCCTCCGCGATGCCGCACAAGCGCAACCCGATCGGCTGCGAGAGCATCTCCGGGCTGTCCCGCGTCATCCGCGGCCACATGCTGTCGGCGTACGAGAACGTGCCGCTCTGGCATGAGCGCGACATCTCGCACTCCTCGGTAGAACGGATCATCATCCCGGATTCGACGATTCTGATCAACTACATGCTGAACCGTCTGGGCAACATCATCAAGAATTTGACCGTGTTCCCGGAGAACATGCTGCGCAACATGAGAAGCACGTACGACGTTCCTTTCTCCGGCCGGGTGCTGACGAAGCTCATCGACAAAGGCTTCAGCCGCGAGCAAGCGTACGACACTGTGCAGCCGAAGGCGATGCAGGCTTGGGAGGAGAAACGTTCGTTCCGCGAGATTGTGGAGAACGATCCGGTCATCCGGGAGCAGCTGACCCTCGAAGAGCTGGCCGATTGCTTCGATCCTAGCTGGCATCTCAAGCATGTCGACACGATTTTCCAAAGACTCGAGTTAATCTAAAGGGGGCAATGAGGGTGAGCGAAGTACAAGCGATTTCCAGTGCGGCGGAATTCATTAATGTCCCCATCAAGTATAAAGGCAAGGTTCGGGAAATCTACGACCTCGGCGAGCATTACCTGATCGTCGTGACGGACCGGATCTCGGCGTTCGATTACATCCTGTCCCCGGCCGTGCCGGATAAGGGCAACGTGCTGAATCAGATCAGCAAGTTCTGGTTCGAGGAGACGGCGGCGATTCAGCCGAATCATGTGGTCCATGCGGACATCGAGAAGCTGGACGGCATCGTGGCGGGGGGCTCCGAGGAGCTGCTGAAGGACCGATTCATGGTGACGAAAAAGGCGGAGCGGATCGACATTGAGTGCGTCGTGCGCGGCTATATTACCGGGGGCGGCTGGAGACAATACGAGAAAACCGGTCAGATTAACGGCATCGATTTGCCTGCAGGTCTGCGCAAAAATGAGCGGTTCGAGAAGCCGATCTTCACGCCGGCCGCCAAAAACGATGTGGGCCACGACGAGGACATCCCGTTCGAGCGGATGGAAGAGCTGGTTGGGAAGGAGCTCGCGGCCGAGCTGCGGGACAAGAGCCTTAGGCTGTACGAATACGCGCATGCCTACTGCGAGAAGCGCGGCATCATCCTGGCGGATACGAAGTTCGAGTTCGGCATTGTGGACGGCCAGGTTATTTTGATCGACGAAGTGTTTACTCCGGATTCCTCCCGTTTTTGGGCGAAGGAAAAGTACGCGTACGACATCGAGATCGATGGGATGGACAAGGAACCGGTGCGGACGTACCTCTTGAACTCGGATTGGGACAAGAACAGCACCCCCGATCCGTTGCCCGCGGAAGTGGTCGCCGAGACGACACGGCGTTATCGCGATATCTGGAGACGTTTGACGCAGGATTAACTTTTGGAATGAATGGCTCGACGGGTAAACCGCTCTTTTTTCGAAGAGTAAAGAAAGTACAAAATTCCGGCCTGGAATTTAAACTTTCTGCTCGCAAGAAAAGCTACCTCTAAAGAAGGACTCGGCGACATCTCCGAGAAGCTCCTAAAAGAGCTTTTCTTATAAATACACTGGGACAATATCCGGGGAGGACTTGGAATCCATGATCAAAGCAACCGTATATGTAACGATCAAAGAAAACGTATTAGACCCGCAGGGCAACGCCGTACAAGGCGCCTTGCACTCGATGGGCTTCTCGGAAGTGGGCAAGGTGCGCATCGGCAAGTACATGGAGCTGGCGCTGGACACGACGGATCGGGCGGAAGCGGAGACTCGCGTGAAGGCGATGTGCGAGAAGCTGCTGGCGAACACGGTCATCGAAGACTACCGTTACCAGTTGAATTAGGATACGGTTGACACACTGGAAGGGCTAACGCATCGGATGTGGACCCCGGGCTGGGGAGATCAAGGGAGGATAGGATAATGAATTTTGCAGTGCTCGTGTTTCCGGGTTCGAACTGCGACATCGATTGTTACAAGGCAGTAGAAACGACGATCGGCCAATCGGTCGATTATGTCTGGCATACGACGACGGATTTGTCCAAATACGATGCGATTCTCGTGCCGGGGGGCTTCTCCTACGGGGATTACTTGCGTTGCGGGGCCATCTCGCGTTTCGCTCCTGTTATGAATGAAGTGGTGAAGGCGGCTGAGCAAGGGAAATTCGTGCTGGGGATTTGCAACGGGTTCCAGATTCTGTTGGAATCGGGCTTGCTGCCCGGCGCCATGCTGCGCAACCAGACGCTGAAGTTCCGCTGCCATTCGTCGATGCTGCGTGTGGAGAATGCGAATACTCCGTTCACAACGCAATATACGGCTGGGGAAGAGATCGACATTCCGATCGCGCACGGCGAAGGCAACTACTACTGCGACGAAGCAACGCTGGCCGAACTGAAGGCGAACAACCAGATCGTGTTCCGGTATGCGGTAGAGAACCCGAACGGCTCGATCGACGGCATTGCGGGCATCTGCAACAAGCAAGGGAACGTGCTCGGCATGATGCCGCATCCGGAGCGCGCGGTGCACCAACTGCTCGGCTCGGAGGACGGCAAGCGGATGTTCACATCGATCTTGAACGCATGGAGGGAGAAACATGGCACAGCAGTTGTCGGTTAAAGAGCCTACCGCACAGCAAATCGCGGAGCAGAAGATCTACAAGCAAATGGGCGTGTCCGATGCCGAATACGAGCTGATCTGCGGGTTTCTCGGGCGGAATCCGAACTATGTCGAGATCGGCGTATTCAGCGTCATGTGGTCCGAGCATTGCTCTTATAAAAATTCGAAACCGCTGTTGCGCCGTTTCCCCACCTCGGGTCCTCGCGTCCTGATGGGACCGGGCGAAGGCGCCGGAATCGTCGATATCGGCGACAAGCAAGCGGTCGTGTTCAAAATTGAAAGCCATAACCACCCTTCCGCGATCGAACCTTACCAAGGTGCGGCTACGGGTGTAGGCGGCATTATCCGCGACATTTTCTCGATGGGCGCACGTCCGGTGGCATCACTTAACTCGCTCCGGTTCGGGTCGCTGAAGAACGATCGGGTGAAATATTTGTTCGAGCACGTCGTGTCCGGCATCGCGGGCTACGGCAACTGTATCGGCATCCCGACGGTCGGCGGCGAAGTGATGTTCGACGAGAGCTACGAAGGCAATCCGCTCGTGAACGCGATGTGCGTAGGCTTGATCGATCACGATAAAATTCAGAAGGGTGTCGCGCAAGGCATCGGCAACCCAGTGTTCTACGTCGGACCGGCAACGGGCCGCGACGGCATTCACGGGGCTACGTTCGCGTCCGAGGAACTGACGGCCGAGTCCGAAGCGAAGCGTCCGGCGGTTCAAGTGGGCGATCCGTTCATGGAGAAGCTCGTGCTGGAAGCGTGCCTCGAGCTGATCAATTCAGGCATCGTCGTCGGCATTCAAGATATGGGCGCGGCAGGGCTCACCTGCTCCAGCTCGGAGATGGCGAGTAAAGCGGGCAACGGCATGGAGCTGTATCTGGACGAGGTGCCGCAACGCGAGACCGGCATGACACCGTACGAGATGATGCTGTCCGAGTCGCAAGAACGGATGCTGTTCGTCGTGAAGCCGGAGCATGAGGCGCAAGCGAAAGAGATCTTCGAGCGTTGGGGCTTGCTCTGCGCGAAGGTGGGCAAAGTAACGGACGACGGACGTCTGCGGTTGTTCCACAAGGGCGAGCAAGTGGCCGATATGCCGGTCAAAGCACTCGTCGACGAGTGCCCGGTGTACAACAAGCCTTCTAAGGTGCCGGCTTACTATGAAGCGAGTGCTTCGATCGATACGACCCGGTATGTGGAAGTCATCGACTTGGACGACGCGTTGAAGCAAGTGTTGGCGTCTCCGACGGTGGCGAACAAGGAATGGGTCTACAATCAATACGACTATATGGTCCGGACGGAAACTTACGTGCGTCCGGGTTCGGATGCCGCTGTTGTCGGAGTGCCTGGAACTCGCAAAGCGCTTGCGATGACGACCGACTGCAACGGGCGGTTCGTGTACCTGGATCCTGAAGTCGGCGGCAAAATCGCGGTCAGCGAAGCGGCGCGCAACATCGTGTGCTCCGGCGCCGAGCCTCTCGCGATTACGGACAACCTGAACTTCGGAAATCCGGAGAAGCCGGAAATTTTCTGGCAGCTGGAGAAGGCGGTCGACGGCATGTCCGAAGCTTGCCGCGTGCTCGAGACGCCCGTTATCGGCGGGAACGTCAGCTTGTACAACGAGAACGCGAAGGGCGCGATCTACCCGACGCCGGTGGTCGGCATGGTCGGGCTGATCCACGATCACGACCACATCACGACCCAAGCGTTCAAGCAAGACGGCGACGTTATCTTCCTTCTGGGCGAGACGAAGGCTGAACTGGGCGGCACGGAGTTCCAGAAGGTGCTGCACGGCGTAACCGAAGGGCGTCCTCCGGTATTGGATCTGGATGTTGAGAAGCGCTTGCTGAACACCGTGCTGAAGGCGATTCAGCAAGGGCTCGTCGCTTCGGCGCACGACTTGTCCGACGGCGGCTTGGCTGTAGCTTTGGCTGAGAGCTGCATCAGCGGCAAGCGCGGGGCGGTCGTGAACGTGGCTACCGCGCTGCGTGCGGACCATGCGCTGTTCAGCGAAAGCCAGTCGCGCATTCTGCTGAGCGCTTCGCCTGAGAAGGCGGCTGAGCTGGCGCGGTTCGTGGCGGAGCAAGGCGTGCCGGTGACGGAGCTGGGTAAGGTCGGCGGGGCCGCTCTGTCGGTTAGCGTGAACGGCAAGGCGGTTGTAGGTACGGCCGTCGCTGAGCTGGAGAAGGTCTGGAAGGATGCGATCCCATGCTTGATGCAGTGAGAACGCCAAGCGGATTGTGGACCGGACGCTATTACAACGAGGGCATCACTAAAGAGAATTTGTTCGATAAATTGAAAGAAGAGTGCGGCGTGTTCGGGGTGTACGGGCATGCCGACGCTTCCCAGTTGTGTTATTACGGGCTGCATGCCCTGCAGCATCGGGGGCAGGAGAGCGCGGGGATCTGCACGACGGACGGCGAGTCATTCCAGTTCCACCGAGACATGGGCTTGGTGAAGGAAGTGTTCGACAACGACAAGCTTGCTTCGTTGAAAGGCGATGTCGCCATCGCTCACGTACGTTATTCGACCTCCGGTGAGAGCAAGCTGGTGAACGCCCAACCGCTCGTGTTCAAGTACCGGGAGGGCGATCTCGCGATCGCCACGAACGGGAACATCGTGAACGCGCCCGAGATTCGCCGCCGGCTGGAGCGTCAAGGCTCGATCTTCCAGACGACGAGCGACACGGAGGTCGTGGCCCATCTGATCGCGCGCTCGCAGCACGACGATATCGTATTGGCGGTGAAGGAAGCGCTGCAGCAGCTGAACGGCGCATTCGCGTTCCTGTTCATCACGCGGGACAAGTTCATCGCGGCGCTCGATCCGCATGGCTTGCGGCCGTTCGTGATGGGTCGCTTGGGCGACGCATACTTGTTCGCGTCCGAGACTTGCGCCTTCGATGCGGTTGGCGCGACTTACGAACGCGACGTGGCGCCGGGCGAGCTGCTCGTGCTGGACCGGGACGGGCTGAAGGAAGACCGGTACACGGAAATGAAGCATCGGGCGATCTGCGCGATGGAGTACATCTACTTCTCGCGGCCGGACAGCGACATCGACGCGATCAACATTCACAGCGCGCGCAAACGGATGGGGCGCCAGCTCGCGATCGAGTCGTTCGTCGACGCGGATGTCGTGACCGGCGTGCCGGACTCGAGCATCTCGGCGGCGATCGGCTTCGCGGAGCAGACGGGCATCCCGTACGAGCTCGGGCTGATCAAGAACCGCTACACCGGCCGGACGTTCATCCAGCCGAGCCAGGAGCTGCGCGAGCAGGGAGTCAAGATGAAGCTGAGCGCTGTGCGCAAGGTCGTCGAGGGCAAGCGCGTCGTCATGATCGACGACTCGATCGTCCGCGGGACGACGTCGCTCCGCATCGTCAACCTGCTGCGCGAGGCGGGGGCCCGAGAGGTGCATGTGCGCATCTCGTCGCCGCCGTTCAAGAATCCTTGCTTCTACGGCATCGACACGCCGGACCGCAAGGAGCTCATCGCTTCGTCGAAGACGGTCGAGGAGATTCGGCAGGCGATCAACGCCGATTCCTTGCACTTCCTGAGCAAGCGGGGCTTGCTCGACAGCATCGGGCGGCCGGGCGGCGAGCTGAATGCGGGGCATTGCACCGCCTGCTTCGACAACCAGTTCCCGACCGAAGTCGACGATCCCCAAGCCGTGAAGTTTGGCTCCGAGTGAGCCTAATCTTTTAATATAAAATCCCGAGCCGGGATGAGGATTTCTTTGGTTTAAGGCTCCAGCGGAGAAGGCGAAAATACCGGAGAAGCGACCTTTTGTAATGGACTTCCAACCTCTGAATGGGTTGATTGGATAAGGGAAGTCCATTACAACGGGAGCAGCGGAGGTATTCGCTTTCGGAGCGCTGCACAAACCAACGAAATCCCTCATACGCCGGCTCCCAACGGAGGGCTAACTAATGTCGGACGCTTACAAACAAGCGGGAGTGGACATCGCCGCAGGCAACGAGGCGGTCGTCCGGATGAAGAAGCACGTCCAGCGGACGTTCCGGCCGGAAGTGCTGACGGACCTCGGCGGCTTCGGCGCCTTGTTCGGCCTCAACAAGGACAAGTACGAGGAGCCGGTGCTCGTGTCCGGCACGGACGGCGTAGGCACGAAGCTGAAGCTTGCCTTCGCCATGGACAAGCACGACACGATCGGCATTGACGCGGTCGCCATGTGCGTGAACGACGTAGTCGTGTCCGGCGCGGAGCCGCTGTTCTTCCTCGACTACCTGGCCTGCGACAAAGTCATTCCCGAGAAGATCGAAGCGATCGTCAAGGGGATCGCGGACGGCTGCTCGCAGGCGGGCTGCGCCCTGATCGGCGGCGAGACGGCCGAGATGCCAGGCATGTACAGCCAAGGCGAGTATGACATCGCCGGCTTCACGGTCGGCATCGTCGACAAGAAGCGTATCATCGACGGCTCCACGATCGTGCCGGGCGATGTCGTCATCGGCCTAGCTTCAAGCGGCGTGCACAGCAACGGCTTTTCGCTCGTGCGCAAGCTGCTGCTCGAAGACAAGGGCTACAGCCTGCACGAGCCGGTCGAAGGCTTGGACGGCAAGCTGGGCGACGTACTGCTGGCCCCGACCCGCATCTATGTGAAGCAAGTGCTGACGATGCTCGAGCAAGTGAACATCAAGGGCATGGCGCATATTACGGGCGGCGGCTTCCTGGAGAACATCCCCCGAGTCCTGCCGGCGGGTGTAAACGTCCAGATCGAATATGGCTCCTGGCCGATTCTGCCGATCTTCCACTTGCTGCAGCAAGCCGGATCGGTCAGCAACAACGACATGTTCCGCACCTTCAATATGGGCATCGGCATGGTGCTCGTCGTGCCGGCGGATCAAGCTGACGCAGCGGTCCGCATCGCCGAAGCGCAAGGTGAGAAGGCGTACCGGATCGGAACGGTCACGCCGGGCGAACAGATCGTCACGTTTAACGGGGCGATTGTATGAGTGGGGCAGCGCACCGGCCGTTCCGCATCGCGGTGTTCGCGTCGGGCAGCGGCTCCAACTTTCAAGCGCTGGTCGACGCCGTCGCCGCAGGGAAGCTCGATGTGACCATCGAGCTTCTTGTGTGCGACAAGCCGCAGGCGCGGGTGGTGGAGCGGGCGGCGCAAGCCGGCGTGAACGCCTTCGTGTTCCGGCCGAAGGAGTACGCGTCCCGCGCGGAATATGAGGCCGAGATCTTACGGCTCCTGGAGGAGCGGCAGATCGACTTGATCGTGCTGGCCGGCTATATGCGGCTGATCACGGCGACCCTGATCGACCCGTACTACGGACGGATCATCAACATTCACCCTGCGCTGCTGCCGTCTTTCCCCGGCGTGAACGGGATCGCGCAAGCGCTTGAATACGGCGTGAAGGTGACCGGCGTCACCGTGCACTTCGTCGACGGCGGCATGGACACCGGGCCGATCATCGCCCAGCGCGCCGTCGAAGTGGCGAACGACGACTCGGAAGAGACGCTCGGCGCCAAGCTCCACCGCGTCGAGCATGAGCTGTACCCGGCCGTCATCGGTGCCATCCGCGACGGCCGCGTCCACCTCGACGGCCGCCACGTCAAGGTGACGTCGTAGAGTGTTGGGCAAGCTGTAAAGGAGAAAAGTTACTCTACAGCCGACATAGATCCTTAAAAAGTGGCGAGGACCGGAAGGTCCAGCCCAAGCCTTTACCTACTCCACCCACCCCAAGGGATCATTCACTTGCGACCAGGAGTGGAGAGGGAAAGGAGGGCTTCCGGCGAGTTTTGGCTTGAAACTCCCACCACCGGCCCTCCTACAATCAAGGGAGTTTCAAACAAGATGTCTGAGCGGAAGGAAGCCCCTTACCCTCGGAACGGCCGTATTCGCATCATCATTAACTGTAGAGGACGTGAATGATCCCCATGACCACCCAAGAAATCGCTTTGCGCTACGGGATGAACCCGCACCAGAAGCAAGCGAAGCTGTATAACGAACACGGAGAGCTCCCGCTGACCGTCTTGAACGGAGACCCCGGCTTCATCAACCTGCTGGACGCGCTTAACAGCTTCCAGCTCGTACGCGAGCTGCGCCAAGCGACCGGCCTTCCTGCCGCCGCTTCGTTCAAGCATGTCAGCCCCGCCGGGGCGGCCGTCTACGCGCCCATGTCCGAAGAGCTGAAGAAGGCCTACTTCGTAGAAGGCCTGGAGCTGTCCGAGCTGGCCACAGCCTACGCCCGGGCACGCGGAGCGGACCGCATGTCGTCCTTCGGCGACTGCGCGGCGCTGAGCGACATCGTCGACGCGTCCACCGCCACGCTGCTGAAGCGCGAAGTGTCCGACCTCGTCGTCGCCCCAGGCTACACGCCGGAAGCGCTGGAGATCCTGAAGGCGAAGAAAAACGGCGGCTTCCTGATCCTTCAGATCGACCCGGACTACACGCCGGATCCGATCGAGCGCCGCAACCTGTTCGGCCTGACGCTTCAGCAGGAGCGCAACAACGGCATACTCGACAACTCCGCCTTCGAGAAGATCGTTACCGAGAACAAGGAGCTGCCGGAGTCCGCGAAACGCGATATGCTCGTGGCGCTGATCACTCTGAAATACACGCAATCCAACTCGATCTGCTACGCGCTGGACGGCCAGACGATCGGCATCGGAGCAGGCCAGCAATCACGGATTCACTGCACCCGCCTCGCAGGCGACAAGGCCGACCGCTGGTACTTGCGCCAGCACCCGATCGCGCTGAACATGCAGTTCCGTCCCGGCCTCGCCCGTCCGGAGAAGAACAATGCCATCGACCTGTGGCTCGAAGATGAGCTGACGCCGGTAGAAGAAGCGAGCTGGAAAGAGAGCTTCAGTGAAGTACCGCGCCGCCTGACCCGCGAAGAAAAGCGCGAATGGCTGAAAGGCCTGTCCGGCGTCTCGTACGGCTCCGACGCGTTCCTGCCGTTCCGCGACAACCTCGACCGCGCTAGCCGCAGCGGCGTGAAGTATGTCATCCAAGCCGGCAGCTCGCTGCGCGACGAAGAGGTCGTCCAAGCGGCCAACGACTACAACATGGTCATGGTGTACTCCGGCGTACGCTTGTTCCATCACTAGAACGGAAAGGGGCCTACACCCAAGTGGCAACGAACTGGAGCACGATCGCGCAGCAACATATCCGCACCCTGGAAGCAAACAGCTACCCGGGACGCGGCATCATTATCGGTCTCACTCCCGACGGGACCCGGCTCTTGCAAGTGTACTGGATCATGGGCCGCAGCGAGAACAGCCGCAACCGCGTGTTCATCGGCGAGGAGAACGGCTTCCTCCGCACGGAAGCGAAGGACCCGGCCAAGCTGTCCGACCCGTCTCTGATCATCTACTACCCGCTGAGGCATACAGGAGGCGCCCATATCGTGACCAACGGCGATCAGACCGACACGATCTATGACGCGCTGCTATCGGGAGGCACATTCGAGCAGGCGCTCGCCCGCCGGACTTACGAGCCGGACGCGCCGAACTTCACGCCCCGCATCTCGGGCATCGTCGATTTGAACGACAATCAATTCGCGTACAAGCTGTCGATCCTGAAGACGAACGCTAACGACGAGTCGCAGACGCTGCGCCACTTTTACACATACGAGAAGGCGATTCCGGGCTACGGCCACTTCATCTCTACTTATGCCGGCGACGGCAACCCGCTCCCCTCGTTCCAAGGCGAGCCGGTGCTCGTGCCGCTACAGGACAGCATCGAAGAGACCGCGAACTATTACTGGAGCCGGCTGGACGTGGCGAACCGAGTCTCCTTGCTCGTGAAGTCCATTCGTATCGCGGACGGACAGACGGACCTTCACATCATGAACCAATACTAGACCCTGCAGGATAATAGGAAAATGGGAAAACGGGAGGCGGACGCTGTGAAAGTGCTCGTTGTGGGCGGTGGAGGAAGAGAGCATACGATCGTCTGGGCGCTGAAGAAGAGCCCGCGGATCCAGAAGCTATACTGCGCCCCGGGTAACGCGGGGATCGCCGAATTGGCGGAGTGCATTCCCTTGCAGGTGAATCAGTTCGAGGAATTGAGCCAGTTCGCGCTCCGGGAGGCGGTCGACCTCGTAGTGATCGGTCCGGACGATCCGCTCTCCGAAGGGATTGTCGACCACATGGAAGGCCACGGACTGGCGGTATACGGACCCCGCCAGAACGCGGCCATCATCGAAGGCAGCAAAGTGTTCACGAAGCAGCTGCTGCGCGACTACAACATCCCGACGGCGGCTTACGGCTCGTTCGATCGGTATGAGGACGCGCAAGCTTATTTGCAGCAGCAGGCGCTGCCGATCGTAATCAAAGCCGACGGCCTGGCCGCGGGCAAAGGTGTCATCATTGCCCAGACGAAGGAAGAAGCCGAGACGGCCCTGAAGCAGATCATGGTAGACAAAGTGTTCGGCGAGTCGGGCAATCAAGTCGTGATCGAGGAGTTTCTGACCGGGCAGGAAATGTCGATCCTGTCGTTCGTGGACGGGGAAGTCGTGAGACCGATGCTGCCGTCTCAGGACCACAAGCAAGTGTTCGACGGCGACCGCGGACCTAACACGGGAGGTATGGGCACGTACAGCCCGGTGCCGCACATCCCCCAGTCGCTTATCGACGAGGCGATCGAGACGATCATCCGGCCGACCGCCGCTGCAATGGTGAAGGAAGGCCGGCCGTTCCGCGGCGTGCTCTTCGCCGGGCTCATGATGACGCCGAACGGACCGAAGACGATCGAGTTCAACGCCCGTTTCGGCGATCCGGAGACGCAGGTCGTGCTGCCGCTGCTGGAAACGGATCTGCTCGAGATTTTCCTCGCGACGCTGGAAGGCAAGCTGGCCGACATCGAGATCGAGTGGAGCACCGACTCCGCGGTCTGTGTCGTGCTCGCATCCGGCGGCTATCCGGCGAGCTATGCGAAAGGATTGCCGATCGAAGGCCTCGATCAGGTCCAGCATTCCGTCGTCTTCCACGCGGGTACCGCGGTGAAGGACGGCCGAATGGTGACGAACGGGGGACGCGTGCTTGGCGTAACGGCGAGAGGCGCTTCCATCCAGGAAGCCCGCGAACGCGCCTATGCCGATGCGGACCGGATCCGGTTCGACGGCAAGCACTACCGCACGGATATCGCGCTAAAAGCTTTAGTTTAGCTGTCAGCAAGAACACGGAAGAAAACACGCAGAAGCACAGGACCCGAACACCCGAGTTCTGTGCTTTCGCTTATACGCTTATTCATTCGCTCATTCGAATTGATTTTTCTCGAACTTCTTCCAATGCTTGTATACAAATCGGATCGCCAGGACCGCCATGATAATGAGGAAGATCGACAGGGCGTAGTGATAAAGGAATTGCATAATCGTGTTCATGCGTACCCCCTCCTTACTCTTATCTTAACCTATAGACGGAAAATCATATCACGGTTGAAAACGCAGGTATGATTTGTCCCAGGTCTGATACAATAGTAACAAGAATGGAGGGATCTGGATGAACACGCAAGACCGGTCAATAGGCACGCGCATGGAGTCCACTTATAACGCCCCGTTTCACAAGCTGCTTCGTATGTTTACGCTGTCGATTCTGATTTCGTTCCTCGGCTCATGGGTAGGGATGTATACGCCTCCCGCGCTGATTTTGCCGCTCGTCGTAGTAGAGCTCGTCATGCTGATCGCCGCTTTCGTCATCCGCCGGAGAGGGCGGTCGATCGGGTACGGATTCGTATACGCGTTCTGCTTCATAAGCGGGATCACGATCTTCCCCAGCATTGCCTACTATGCTTCGGCAGGCGGTTCTTCGTTGGTGTCGACGGCTTTCTTGCTCACGGGGATTATTTTCGGCGGGCTCACGGTGTACGCCTATTACTCCAAAACGAATTTCAGCTTCCTGGGGAGCTATCTAACCGTAGGCCTGCTGGTGCTCATCGGGTTCAGTCTGATCGGGCTGTTCACAGGCGGGTTCGGGGGTACGCTGGGGCTTATGATCGCGGCGGGTGGAGTGCTGATTTTCTCCGGCTACATCCTGTACGACATCTCTCAATACCGCCATGGACTGCCGGATGAAGCGATTCCGCTCGCGGTGCTCAATCTGTATCTGGACTTCATCAACCTGTTCCTCTACTTGCTGCGGCTGCTCGGCATTCTGTCCAGGGATTAGCCTGCGCGATGTCTACGATCGTGTCGATGCCCTCGATGTTCCTCGCGGCCGGCCCCGCCGAGCTGGGGAGCGAGACGAGCCGATATGCGGAGTTCGTCCGCAGCTTGAACGTCCGGCTGCCCAAGCCGACGGCCCTCGTCATAGCAACTGCGGAATGGGAGAGCCCGGTGCAGCACATCGCCACCGGTGCAGGTTCTGGCGACCTCGTGCTCGGCCTCGACATCCAGAGCCGGTTCGCCGCCGAGTGTATCCGAGCCGAGCTCGTCGACTGGCAGGAGCCGACTTCGTGTGTGAGCGCTCTCTTGCGGCTCCTCGCTCCGTCGTCCCATGTACCGGTAGCGCTCCTCTCGGTGAATCCGAAGCTCGTGCCGGAGGAGCACTACCGGATCGGCCAAGCGATGCAAGGATTGCGCGAGCGGGGTGTGCTCCTAATCGGCAGCGGGCCTATTCCAACGGGACCGGCCGCGGTCCGATGGAGCGAGTGGATGCACGAGCATATGCTGCTCTGGAACTTGGAGGCGCTATTCGACTACCAGCGTCGGGCACCGGCGCTCGCGCCTTCAGCATCGCCGCGGCCTCCCGCTGCCCTCGCCCCGCTCCTCCTCAGCATGGGTGCGGCGGAGCAAGAGCAGCAATGCAGGCGCCTGTATAAGGAAGCCAACTACAGGGGGTCGTACTTAACTGCCTGGCGGTTCGGTTAAGCAGACAAAAGCCCCTCACGCCCGACCCGGAGTACCGGATCTGTGCGGAAGGGGCTTTCTATTGCCCTTATAACGGCGATGGCGAGCTGCTGTAGCCGGAAGCAAATCCCGGCGAAGCGTTAGGCTGTAACTGCTGCTGCTGCTGCGTGGAGGACGACGCCATCGAGCGTTGCTGCGAATCGGCCGCTCGCGCCGCGTCTTCTTCGGTCTTGACCTCCATCCGGCTCATGCCCTGGAAGATGCCGCCTTCATCTATGACGAGCGAGTGGGACGTAGTGTTTCCATAGACCTTGCCCGTCGCCATAATGCGTACGCTCCCTTTGGTCAAGATATTGCCATGAACGGTCCCGGCGATAATGACATTGCGGGCGGAGATGTTGGACTTTACGATCCCTTTCTCCCCGACCGTCACGTCCCCTGCGCTTTCCACATTGCCCGTAATTTGCCCCTCTATGCGAATGCCGGCATCCGATTTCAGCTTCCCTTCGAAAACGGTGCCTTCCCCAATCAAAGTATCGGTTGTATTCGGATTCAGCTTGGTCGGCTTGCTCTTGAACATGCTTAATCTTCCTTTCTGCTAGCTTTCAAGTAAGGTCTCGGGTCAATCGTCTCGCCGTTTTTGATGACGCCATAATGCAGATGGTAGCCGGTGCTGCGGCCGGTCGAGCCGACCATCCCGATTTGCTGCCCTTTCTTCACTTGGTCGCCCTTCGCCACGATATACTTGTTCAGATGCATGTAACGGGTGCGCAGCTCGTTCGTGTGCTGCACGATGACATTGTTGCCGCTCGTGCTGTCCCACCCGACGGAGACGACCGTGCCATCCGCCGCGGCCCACACGGGATCGTTCAGCTTCGCCGAGATGTCGATGCCGTTGTGGAAGCTCGGCGTCCTCGTGAACGGATCGATGCGCAAGCCGAAGGGGGAGGAGATCGTACGCGAGATCGTCGGCCAGATCGTCGGGGTGATCGCGAGCTGGTGCTGGGCTTCCTCGACCTGCTGCTTCGTCGCGGTCAGGCTGCCGAACAGGCCGGTCATCTCGCTGTCCAGACTGGCGAAGCTGTGCGCCGTCTCCGAGACGAATTGATCGAAGTCGGCCTTCGTGCTCGAGCGGGAATCGCCGCCGATCCCTTGCTCTTCCAACGCGGAAGCGATGGATACGGCTCCCCTAGCATCCCCCATGGATAAGGCTCCGGTCAGCGACTTCATCTCCGACTCGAGCTTCTTCAGCTCCTCGATCTTGCCCTTGACTTCTTCCGCTTGCTGGGACAATCGAAGCAGATCTTTTTGCAGATGCTCGATCGTGTCGTTCTTTTCCGTGACCGTGCTCGCGAATTCCTGGGTCTGGTCCGTCAATTGGTTCTGCAGACGCTCGTTGTTAGTCAGGCTGCGGGATTGTCCGGTATAAAAGGAGAGGGTCAAGGAGATCAGGATCGAAAGTCCAACGCCTCCGACCAGAAACATCCACACGGGCATCCGGAAACGCACGACATTGCTATTGGCATCGGCGAACACCATGAAGGTGAGCCGCATCGTTAACCATTTCAGCCTTTTTTTCTTCATCACGTTCTCCATGCTGGAAAAAATTATCGCTTGCTCAATTTATTCGTCACGAACAGGGTAAAAACCTCCACGACGTTGGACCTATTTTTGTTACTATTTGGCGAAAAAAAGAGGAATTCCATGGTAGCGAATCGAAATGAAACACAAGCGGTTTTACACGGCAACTAATAAGAAGGGAAGATTCAAAAACATGATGAAGCTGGCGGGGATCGATGTTGGAAACGATAGCATCAAAATCGCACTAGACGGGGCGAACGAGCCGATAGTTGTGCCGAATATTGTAGCGCCTGGGTACGAGCGGCACATCCTGCAAGAGGAGGACTCCCCACTGAAGGCGATGGATGTGGTGATCCACAGCCCCAAGCTCGCCAAGAACAACCAGAGGTATTTCGTGGGCCAGCTCGCGATGGAGAACGAGGACAGCTCGGAGCTGGAGGAGACGGACAACAAGGCGATGTCGGACCAATCGCTCATCGTGGCGCTGACGGCGCTCGCTTATGCAGGACTAATGTCCCAGTCGTTCGGGACCGACGGCTACAACAGCCCGGATGAAGTGGAATACATCATCGGCACGGGGCTGCCGGTTCGCACCTATGCGCGCTTCCATCGGACGTTCGAGGAACGCCTCGTCGGGGAACATGAGGTGACGTTCTTGTCCACCCCTCAGTTGCGTAACCGCAAGGTGCGAGTCATCATCCGCAAGGCGATCGTTTCGATCGAGGGCGCGGCCGCGCTGTACCATATCGCTACATACGACAACCTCCAGATCCGGGATGAGGAGCTGTACTACGGCTGCATCGGGATCTGCGAGATGGGGGCGCTCACGACCGACTTCCCGGTATTGAAGCGCATGAGCATCGACAATCAGTTCAGCACGGGCGAGCAGATGGGTCTCGCGGCATACTTGGATCCGATCATTCGCGATGTCGAGGACGTGTACGGCTACCGGTTCCCGAGCCGGGCGAAGCTCGTGCAGCGGATCAAGAAGCGCGAGTTCACGATCCAGCGCATCGGTGAAGGACAAGCGGACATCAAGCCGATCGTCGATCAATATTTCAGCCGGGCGGCGCAGCGCATCGTGGATCTGATCAAGAAACGGTGGAAGAAGTTCCCGGACATCCAATGCTTCTATGTGATCGGCGGCGGGGCGGCGGCATTGAAGCCTTACATCATCGAAGCTTCCGGTTCGATCCGGTTGCGGTTCGTCGAGGACAGCGAACTGCAGAATGTGTACGGGTATCTGAAGCTGGCGAAGAGCAAGTCGAACCAATCCGCGGTCGGCTAACGGTCGATTGTTTAGAGCGCGTACAAAATGGACATACTATCCTTTGCAGAGTAAGGTAGCGGAGGTGTGTTCAGATGCAAAATATAATTGGAGTCGCCATCGGCGGAGGCATCGCGGCGCTCTTGGATTTGCTGCAGCTTCTGGCGCAGTAAACATGGCAAACCCCCTTTACGGAACTTGGATGGTCCTGTGAAGGGGGTTTTTGTGTTGAAATGAGGTTGACAATGTCGGTATGCTTGGATAAACTGATATTAGATATTTAGATAATTTTCTAAATATAAAAATGCACGTTTGGAAAGCAAGGTGGTTCATCTTGTCATTAAACGATACATTCAAAGCGCTGTCCGATCCGACCCGGCGTCGTATTCTGGATTTGCTGAAGGCCCGAGACATGACGGCAGGCGAAATCGCGGATCACTTTCAGATGACGAAGCCGAGTATTTCCCATCACCTGAACTTGCTGAAGCAGGCCGATCTAGTGTGGGATGAACGCAAAGGCCAGCACATGGTGTATTCGCTCAATACAACTGTGTTCCAGGAACTGATGAAGTGGGTCTTGCAATTCAATGGAGAGAGGAACGATGTCCAATGAGAAATCATATCATAGCTTTACTGTTCTGGGTGGCCGCGATCGGCCTAAGCCTATGGGCTTACCCGCACCTGCCGGATCAAGTCGCTACGCATTGGGGGCCGAGCGGCGAGGCGAACGGCTACTCTTCCCGGGGATTCGCCATTCTGTTCGGGCCCGGGATGATGCTCCTCATGTACGTGATGCTGCGCGTCCTGCCGAAGCTCGATCCGAAGCGCAACAACTACCCTAGATTCCAGAGCAGCCTGGACGTCGTCATCCTCGCCACGCTGCTGCTGCTCTTGATCGTGCATGGCGTCGTTGTGTTCAACGGGCTCGGGTACGACGTGCCCGTCTCGATGGTCGTGCCGCTCGTGATCGGCGGGCTGTACGTCGTGATGGGCAACGTGATGCCGCGGTTCAAGCATAATTACTTCGTCGGCATTCGGACGCCGTGGACGCTTGCGAACGAACGGGTGTGGACGCGGACGCACATGGTTGGGGGCAAGGTGTTCGTCATCGGCGGGCTTCTGGTCATGGCCAGCGCTTTGATACCGAACAGCGTGATGGTGCCGGTAATGGTCACTTTGTTGGTCGCTATCCCGCTGTCGATTTTGCTGCTGTCGTATTATTATTACAAGCACCCTTGAGTCTCATAGAAAATACTTCCACAATTCCTGGATATGGATGTAAAATAGGGGGAAATACGCTGAATCTCGGTACGCTTCGGCTATAGGGAGGGAACGCGATACAATGGAATCTGTCCAGCTGCTGCAGCCCAGTAAGAAGCGGTTTCAATTCGAGATCAAGTATTGGCTCGATCCGAAGCCCTATGACCTGATTTCGCTCTACCAGATCGGCGATTTGAGCTGCAATTCCGGCTATGTGCTGCGGGAGCATAAGCAGGTGTGCTACGAGATCACGTATATCGTTTCCGGTAAAGGCTGGTTCGCTACGAACGGCAACCGGCATGAGGTGGAAGCGGGAGACATCTATCTCAATGCACCCGGCGAGCTTCACTCCGGTGGCACGGACGATAAGGAGCCGTTCCGGTTCCTGTACTTGGGCTTCCAGTTCAAGCAGACGCCCGACGGAGACAGTCCATTCCTCCATATTCAGAAAATGATCGACAGCAAGGAAACGCCGCGCAAGAAGGACCGCATGGATGTACAAACGCCGTTCATTAACGCGCTCAAAGAGTTTCGAACGATGGAACACTACTCGCCAATGATGAGCCAGACGTACTTGAATCAAATTATCGTGCTCACGTACCGCAATTTTTTCTCCGATTGGGAGAATTCGTACCGGGTTCCCGGGCACACAAGGGACCGCTCGCAGGAAGCGGTGTACAATGCGATCAGTTACATCGACAACAACTTGCTGCAAATGAAGGATTTGACGGAGGTTTCGGACGCACTGGGGTATAGCTACTCGCATTTGTCCCATATCGTGAGAGAAGAGACCGGGATTACGCTTCGAGATTTTTATGCGCAAAAAAGGCTGCAGAAGGCAATCGAGCTGTTTCAGTCGCGGGAGTACACGATTACGGAAATCGCCTCCATCATGCGGTACCAGTCGATTCATTCGTTCAGCAGAGCGTTCAAAAATGCCGTCGGCCTGTCGCCGACCGAATACATTCGGCTTCACTGCGAGAAATGACGCGGTGCGCTCGGAAAAGACCGGAAGCCCATCATCGGGCCCGGTCTTTTTTGTTGTTCATCAAGGTCGCAACTAGATTGCATAAAATGCACAACGAAATCGCATGTCCGAATAAATACACGCAACCGAAAAAAACGTATAGTGAGTTTGCAAGCGCTTTACAGCCAATCATGACGACAAAGGAAGGTGTGCGATGAGGAGCAAGCGAAAACGGGTTAGCGGCAGTTTGGTTTATTTGTGGATGATTTGCATGCTGGTTTCTTCGTTCCCTGCGACGACCTACGGCGCCGGCGAACCAACCGGGACAACCGGGCAGGGCGGCAGCCTATCCGTCAGCAGCTCCGTTTATGATCCGTCGGTAACGGAAGCCGTCTACATCGAAGCTGCAAACGGTGCAACAAAGCTGATCGATTTCGTCGACGCGCAAGGTGCAGGGGACTACTTGGCCGTGCTGACGAGCCGGTACGGAGACAGGACGAACGATACGAATAAATACGATGTCGCCGTACAGGTGGACGAGAACTTCAAAGTAACGAAAGTCGCCAACAAGGCGGGTTCGAATGGGACTCCTCCCACTTGGCAGGATTCGCCCGATTTGCCCATTCCGGCGAACGGCTTCGTGCTGCTGGCTTCGGACGACGATTACAAGAAGAAGGGGTACAAAAAGTTCGCCGCGGAAAACTTCAACGTGGGCGATACGGTGAAGCTGATTGTCGGCGATCAGGCGGTCTCGCTGGACGTGTTCAAGGCAAAGACCGAAGCGAGAGCCGAACCGTCCGTGCTGCTGCTGGACCAAGATGACATGTTTACGGTCCCCAAAGAAGCGAATCAATCGGTATTGTCAGGGAAGCTGACCAATTACCGAGACGACGGCAAATATCGGATCACAGTGGCTGGACAACCCGTCGTCATCAAGGCAGACGGATCGTTTTCGACAGAGGTCGCCCTCCAGCCTATGACCAACTATATCGATATCGGCATTTACCGGGACGGTGCTCTTCGCAAGACAACGACCGTGACGATTTACCGGTATATGAAAGTGCACCAGGACCGGCAAGTGTATCTATGGATCGAGCAGTCGACCAACCTGAATAAATACCCAAGCTCCGAGGCGATCCGCAAGCTGCTGGTCAAAGCGAAGGCCGCGGGCGTGACGGCCGTGTCGTTCCCGGTCAAAGGGAGCGAGGGCTTCGGCTCGTATTTGAAAAACAACCTGTCGGGCATTCCTCACATCAGCCAAATCACTGAACCGGCCAAAGCAGGGGTTCCCGCGGATTTGGACGTGCTGCAGGAATTTATTCGGCACGGCCATGATCTGGGACTTCGGATCGACGGGGTCTTCAATCTTTACGGCGCCGGATCGGGACCGGACACGGGGCTGACGAAGGAACAATTCGCCGCTTTCGAGGAATATGTGTACCGGCCGGAGGATCATGGCGCGATTGTGCCGATCACCAAAAGCAATTATAAGCCGCTCGTCTACTTCATGAATCCGGCCAATGACGCGAATCAGCAATATCAGATGAACGTCATGGAAGAGGTTATGCGTAACTATGACATCGACGCCATCGTGCTGGACCGGGCGCGGTACGACAATATTTATGCCGATTTCAGCGAGACCTCCAAAATGAAGTTCCAGGCTTACCTGGCGAAGAAAGGCAAGTCGCTGCAAAGATGGCCGCAGGATATTTTCGAGCATCAATACGATGCGTCCGGCAACTTCGTGAAAACCGTCAACGGGCCGTTATTTTACGATTGGCTGACTTACCGTTCGGCGGGCGAAAAAGAAATGTTCGTAAAATTCAGGAACATGATCGACAACGTCAATGGCGCGATCGGCAAGAACATTCCTTTTGCCATCTCGATGGGGTCCTGGTATACGTCCTATTACGAAGTGGGGCAAAACTGGGCGAATCCGAATTTCCGCTACGACCAGCGGCTTGGGTTCAACTTGAGCGAGCTGTACACGGAAGAATACGCGCAAACCGCGTTCGGTTCTAAAGAGATTTTCGACTATATGATTCTGGGCACGTATTACAATACGCCGGCTGCCGTGAAGCGCGGAATCGCCCTGATGCATGTGCTTACCCAAGAGGAATTCCCGCTTTACGCAGGGTTCCAGCTAGAACAGCTGCCTCAGCCGGAGGACCAGCGGGAATCGTTCCAAGCGGCGCTGAAATTTACGAACGGCTTGAAGCTGTTCGATTTGTCGCAGATCAACTGGGATGTTCAGAAGGCGGCGCTGGAGGATAAGGCCTATGTGAAGTCGTTCCAGCTGGGAATCAGCCTGCCAAGCAATGTCACGCTGCCAAACGACTTAAAGCCGTATGCCGCCAAAGGCTTCCTGGAAGCGGACTACTACAATCAGAACCGAGCGGTCGGCACGATGGGCGTCTATACGGACACCTTCGGACAAACGACCGGCACGACCGGCAGCTACGGCGTCGAGGTGGTCGTAGGCCCGGACGGCAAAGTCACGAACGTGGTGAACAAAACGCAGGCGCAGAAATGGAATTGGGCGGGGAACCAGCCGAATAACAGCGTCATTCCGAAAGGCGGATTCGTCATCTCCGCACTGGATAAAGACGGCGTGAAAACTTTGCGCCAGCTGCTTGCGTACGCATACAGCCCGAACGATGACATTCGCGCGGCCATGCTGCGGGGGCATCTGGACTATGATAAGCTCGTCACGAACAATCGCGAGCTTCCGATTCAGGGCTCGGTCGAAGTGCTCGGTACGGGTACGGCGGTATTGCTCCTGAACGGGGAGCAGGTTCCGCTGACGGAGGACGGCGGTTTTGTCAAAACCGTTCAACTCGCCGAGAACACAAACACGTTCAAGCTGGAAGTATACGTCGACGGCAAAAAGACGAACGAGGCCAGTTTTGCGGTTACCTACACGCCGGACAAAATTGCCCCGGTAACCGCAGCTGCCCTTCATCCCGCTGCACCCGACGGACAAAACGGCTGGTATAAATCGGACGTTACGCTGAGTCTGTCCGCCACCGACAACGTTAACGGTCCGATCCGAACGGAATACCGGGTGAATGACGGAGATTGGACCCTTTACACAGGGGCGATTCCGGCTTTCGGCGACGGGATCTACAGGGTCGATTATCGCAGCTTCGATCAAGCGGGGAATGGGGAGCAAGTCCGAACCGTCGATTTCAAGGTCGACACCACCGCCCCTGCCTTGACCTTATCCTTGGATCGGACGTCCTTATGGCCCGCCAATCACAAAATGGAGACGATTCACGCTGCACCGGTTTTCTCTGATGCGATGTCGGGCATTTCTTCCGTTGTGCTGACGTCCGTCACGAGCAGCGAGCCGGGGAGCGAACAAGACGATATTGCGGCCGACATCGGTACACCGGCGGTATCCTTTCAACTCCGTGCCGAGCGCTCCGGCGAAAGCAAGGGACGTATTTACACGATTACCTACACGGCGACCGATCTCGCGGGGAATCAAACGAAGGCCTCGGCAATCGTCACCGTGCCTCACGATCAATCAGGAGTGCATGAGCAATAACGACTGAAGAGCGGGAGCATAGATAAAAGGGGGCTATCGGATGTCCGGCATACATATTCATCCTCATGACATTTTGGACGAGGGCCCCGAACAGATTGTGAAGCGCATCGGCGTTCTCCGGGACGTACGTCATATTTTCACTGCAGCGAACATGATGTTTGAACGAAATCCATATCCTGCTGGCATCTTGCCTCATAATCCGAAGCGGACGTTCGTGCAGAGCACAGGCACGTTTCATTTGGCGGTCGATACGGCGTCCGTTTATCCGGATTTGTACCAGAAGGTAGACGAGACGATCAGGATGGGGGCCGACCCGCTGCGCGACATCCTCGAACGAACCCGTGGTACGGAGTACGAGATCGTGCCGTGGCTTAATGTGTTGAATGGCTACTTTACAGGCGCTAAGCTTCGGAATAACCGGGTGATCGATTTCCGCGGCAATGAAGTCGATCACTGGCTATGCCCGAACGGGGAAGACGTCTTGCCGATGTGGTCCCGCTTGCTTGCGGAGGTGCACCGGGAATACGGCTGCCGCACCTTTATGATCGACCGCATCCGGTTTCCCGATTGGGCCGGCAAACGGACGAATCCGGGCGGATTGTTCAGCTGCTTCTGCGAGCGCTGCAGGAAGGGCATGGAGGCGCACGGGCTTGATCCTCGGCGGATGATCGCGGTGATGGAGAATGTTGCGGATTTGCTCGCAAACAAGCAATTCAGCCAAGCGCAGAGCGTCATAACGGAATCATTGCTGTTCCGGTCGTGGATCCGGTTCCGGCAAAATAGCGTGACCGCCTTCGTCGGCGGTTTGATCGCGGAAACAAAAAAGTATGCCGACGTTTCGTTTTGGCTCGATCTATGGCCGCCGTCTTATGCGTGGCTGCTCGGCCAAGATTACACGGAATTGACGAAGCATTGCGGCGTTCTTAAACATTTCCCGTATCATAAGCTCGGGGGCGGCGCCGACGTGCAAGGATTAATCGAATATTTCGCGGCGGATGCGGCTGAGCGGGAAGAGGCATTTGGGGCATTCATGCGCTTGTTTCGTTTCGATTACGAGTTGTCGTATCGCGAATTTCAGCAGAAAGGTTACCCGATTCGCTTCATCGGCGAAGAGAACGGCAAAGTCAGAGCCTTGTCCGCGCCCGGGACGCAAATCTACAGCGGCGTCCAGATGTGGAACCTTCCCGCGCAGGAGCTTGCCGAAGCGATCATAGCGGCGAAAGCGAGCGACGCCGACGACGTCATCTACTATTGCTACGGCTGGGCGGAAGAGGAGCTGTTTGCAACCGCCGCGAACATCATGTGATGCGAGCAGGAATGCTGATTTGGTTTGAGATTCACTTAAAGGGGGCTATCCCATGGTCTGTATAGGCCTAGGGATGGCCCTTATTGTCGTTTGGCGGTCCGGCGTCTGGTCGGTGGGAGTGGAAATGTAGGTAGCGATGAAAAAACTTCTTGTGGACCTGTGTTTTTTGTAAAGAGGCTCACGCCCCTCTCTAATTCCATTTTGCCGAATTGCGGGCTGCTAGGGGACGTCCGGGCATGCGCTAATTCGATTTTGCCCAATTGGAGCGTAGATTTGAGGGCGGCATTCAGAATAACCCCGTCCAATTAGGCTAAATCGAACTGCAAGCCCGTTACTCTCCCAGAGTGCTTCTCCAAGTGGACGAAATCGAATTACAGCTCAGTTGGACAGATCAAATGGCCGAATGTCAGGACATTTGGAGAAAAACGAAGAATACAGAGGAAGGCTGCATAAATTGGATTGACAAAACGGAACAAAACGGAATAAACTGGAGGAAATTAGAATACAAAATGTGGAAGGAGGCGGCTGCATGCTGGCGGAAGAACGCAGGCAACTGCTGCTGGATCATTTGGAACGGGAGGGCAGGCTGGTGGCCAAGGAAGTGGCCGATCGGTTCGGGCTGTCGGTCGATTCGATCCGAAGGGACCTCGCGATTCTCGAGGAGCAAGGGCTGCTGAAGAAGACGTACGGAGGCGCGATTCCCGCCACCCAAGTGCGAATTCTGCCTCAGCCGGAGCCGATCCGCTATGGAGAGGGAATGCCTCATCAGAACGCGATATCGAAGCTGGCTGTGTCGTATCTGAACGAAGGGGATTCCGTGTTCATCGGCGGAGCGGGGATTCAGTTCGGCATGCTGCGGTATATTCCGCGGACGCTGAAGCTGACGATCGTCACCAACTCGCTCAAGATTGCGCAGACGATCCGGGAGTGGGACAACGTGGAGTCGTATTTGATCGGCGGCAAGCTGTCCGCCAGTTCGGGCAACATCACCGACACGCTTGCGATCGAGCAAGTGCGGAGATTCTCGTTCGACGTCGGGTTCTTCACAGGCGGCGGCTTGACGGCCCGGGGGATCAGCACCGCAACGCCGGCCGGAGCGAGCTTCGCCCGCGCCCAGTGCGATGTCTCCCGGAAACGGATCGGGCTCATCCCCCACGAGAAGCTCGGTACCGATATGTTCGCCCACTCGTTCGAAGCCTCGCGGCTGGATACACTGATCACGGATGATCGCGCACCTCGTGACCTTTTGGACGAACTGGAAGCGCTGGGTATAGAGGTTCGCATAGTGGCGCCGGAAGCGCCATAATTCAGGTGAGGAGAGGATCCGTATGGGAATGTCGAAATCAAAGCCCTTGCTGGCCTGCAACTATTCCCCGCAGCTGATGGAGCTGATGGAGCAGAACCGCGTCGAGGTCGATTGGATCAAAATGGGCCGGTGGGACGTGTTCCCCGAGGAGTTCGCCGTTGCGCGTCCGGTACGGCCGGTTCTGCTGCATTGCTTGCCCCATGCAGGGCGGGCGTCGTTCGACGATATTCCGTGGGACGCGCTGAACGCCGCCATCCGGGACTGCGGGTCCCCGCATATAGCCCTGCACCTCATGGCGCTCGCCACGGACTGGGACACGCTGCCGGACTCGGACGAGGCGGTCATCGAGCGGATGGTGGAGGGGGTCATGCAGTGGAAAGCGAAGATGGAAGTTCCTCTGCTGCTGGAAAACGTCCCGTATTACGGCCATCGGGGAACTTTGCGTTGCGCGACCGACCCGGAAGTGATCGCCTCCATCTGCGACCGGTGCGAGGTGGACCTGCTGCTGGATGTCGCGCATCTGCGAGTCTCGGCCTGGCACCGACGGGAGGAGCCGGACGCCTATCTCCGTGCGCTGCCCCTGCATCGGGTGCGGGAGATCCACACCAACGGGCCGTTCCTCGACCCGGACGAAGGGCTGAGAGACCGGCACTTCGAAATGCAAGACGTCGATTATGAGCTGCTCCGGGAAGCGCTGACCTTGACTAGCCCAGGCTTCGTCAGCCTGGAGTACGGAGGCACGGGTCCGAAGATGGAATGGCGCAGCGACATCGCCGCGCTGGAACGGCAGCTCGTGAGGCTGCGTCAGGTTGTAGTTTCCTAGGGGTGGTCGGTGCCGTAGCGTGGCGTACATCACGCGGCCTGGGTTCGAAGTAAAGCTGGAGCTGAAGGTGTCAACATTGGGCTTGATAACGGAAAAAGTCATGAGTTCGCCACTTGTTCGCGGCTCCCGCCGCTTGAGGATTTCCCTCCAACCTATGGTAAACTAAGGAAGACAAATGTCTTCATGAACGAAGCGGAAAGGCGGGAGCTTATGAGGATCGCAATAGCCGGAGGCACGGGTTTCATCGGGACACACTTGATACGGTATTTGTTGGAGCAAGGGGATGAGGTGGTTCTAGTCTCGCGGTCGGCGGGCGGACACAATCCATTCGGGCTGCCGGTGGTCACATGGGACAGCATGCTGGAACAGCGCGACCGGCTCGAAGGGCTGGACGCGTTCGTGAACTTGTCGGGCGAGTCGATCAATCAGCGGTGGACGGCGTCGGCGAAGCATCGCATTGTGCAGTCGAGGCTCGAGACAGCGAAGCGGCTGGGCGAGCTGGTCGACGCGCTCGAGGTGAAGCCGAAGGTCGTCGTGAACGGGTCCGGCATGTCGATCTACGGCACGTCGGAGACGGATGAGTACGACGAGCGCAGTCCGAAGCGGCTGACGGACTTCCTGGCGGAAGTCGTCGACCAATGGGAGGCCGCGGTCGACCGGTACGTACACGTCCCGCGGCTCGTGAAGCTCCGCATCGGGCTCGTACTTGGCGCGGACGGCGGCGCGCTGCCTCCGATGGCGATGCCTTACAAGCTAGGCGTCGGCGGCCGCGTCGGCAGCGGCAAGCATTGGATGTCCTGGATCCATATCGACGATATGGTCCGTCTCATCCGCCATTGCATCGAACGCCCCGATATCGAAGGGCCGATCAACGCGACCGCTCCGAATCCGGTCCGGAACGATCAATTCGGCCGGGCGCTGGGAGGCGCCCTGCATCGGCCGCATTGGATGCCGGTGCCGGCGTTCATGCTGAAGCTGTTGTTCGGCGAGCTGTCCGTGCTGCTGTTGCAAGGGCAGAAGGTGCTGCCCCGCAAGGCGCTCGAGCATGGATTCACCTTCCGCTACACGTCGGTGGACGAGGCGCTGCAGAGCTTGTACCGGTCATGAACACGTGAAGTGCTTCCCTCGCGAGTCCCATAATATGCAGTTTTTCCGGACACACTAGTTGCAGGTGGAAATGGTCTCCAACCGAGTTGACTTCACATGTCATGTGAGGTATGGTTAGCAGAGGACATGCCGTAACGGCACGTCCTGCTTGGCTGCACAGGCAATCGGGCTTGCAATTATCATTTGGAAAAAAGGTGAAAACATGAGCAGTGGTGCAAACAAACGGATTGTGATCGGCGCTAGTCAACCCCCGTTGGCGGAAGACGTGTTGTCCTCCACCCAGAAGGTCATCCATGCCGCGTTGGATCGACTCGGATTCGATGAAAGCTACTACGAGCTATTGAAGGAACCGATCCGCATGCTGACCGTGCGCGTCCCCGTGCGGATGGACAACGGCAAGACGAAGGTGTTCACCGGATTCCGGGCGCAGCATACCGATGTGGTCGGCCCGACCAAGGGCGGCATACGGTTCCATCCGAATGTCACGGCCGAAGAAGTGGCGGCGCTCTCGATCTGGATGACATTGAAGTGCGGCATCTTTGACCTGCCTTATGGCGGGGGCAAAGGCGGCATCATCTGCGATCCGCGCCAAATGTCGCTGGCGGAAGTGGAGCGGCTCGCCCGCGGCTATGTCCGGGCGATCAGCCAAATCGTGGGACCGAACAAGGATATTCCGGCACCGGATGTATATACGAACGCGCAAATTATGGCCTGGATGCTCGACGAGTACGGACGCATCCGCGAGTATGATTCTCCTGGCTTCATCACCGGCAAGCCGTTGGTGCTCGGCGGATCCCAGGGCCGCGAGAAAGCGACTTCGCTAGGCGTAGCCCTGGCCCTCCGCGAAGCGGCTCGCTCGCAAGGCATGCAGCTGAAGGAGCTGAAGGTGTGCATCCAAGGCTTCGGCAACGTCGGCAGCTTCCTGGCCGAGATTCTGGACCAGTGGGGCGTAACTGTAGTCGGCATAAGTGACGTGAACGGCGGCATCTATAATGAGGACGGTCTCGACATTCCGAACCTGCTCGATCGCCGGGATTCGTTCGGCAGCGTAACGAATCTGTTCACGAACCGATTGAGCAACGAGGAGTTCCTCACCCTGCCGTGCGATGTGCTCGTCCCGGCGGCGCTCGAGAATCAGATAACGATGGACAATGTCGAGCGGATTCAGGCGAAGATGATCGTCGAAGCCGCGAACGGTCCGACCTCGCTGGAGGCGACCGCGCGTCTGCATGAGCGAGGCGTCCTGGTCGTGCCGGACGTGCTGGCGAATGCCGGCGGTGTCACCGTATCGTATTTCGAGTGGGTGCAGAACAATCAAGGGTACTACTGGACCGAAGAAGAAGTGAACCGCAAGCTCGAGACGAAGATGGTCGAAGCGGTGAACAAGGTGCTCAGCATGGCGAAGTCCCGCCAGATTACGCCCCGCCTCGCGGCCTATATGGTCGGGGTGCAAAAGTACGCGGAAGCCAGCAAGCTGCGCGGATGGGTGTAACGAGGGAAGCCGAAGAAGAAAAAGCCAAGGAACACACTCGTTCCTTGGCTTTCTCTATGTTCACTTCTTCATGCCTGCCCCGGCTTTGCTCGCCCCGGCGGTCAGGGTGGCCTCGAACATATCGATGATGTGTAGGAATCGCTCCGCTTCCCGGAAGACGTGGTCGGCGAGCAGCGGATGAATGATGCTCTTGATCCGGCAGGCGTCGATCAATTCCTTGGCCGTCTTCTTGAAGTCCCGCAGCGCCACGACCGATACGCGATTCTGGTCCAGGAATTGGTCGAGCAGCGGCACCGTTTGGGATTGCGGACGCATCCCGCTCAGATCGATCGCCTGAAACACCAATTTGTCGAAATCATGCCCGAACTCTGTCGCTTGCTGAACCAAGAGCCGCTCGGAAGGATCGAGCAGATGGCCGATGAACTTGGCGTGGTCCGCCATAATCCGGAGGAAGAACACATTCTCGTCGATAATCGCGTCGGGCAGCGGCTCCAATTGGCCCGTGTTCAGCTCGTGCAATCGGTTCCGAAAATAGTTCGCCTCCCGGCTCACGTGGTCCACCAGCAGGGGGAAATTATTGCCCCCGGGGAGCTGACAAGTCAGGATCAGGCCGAGCACCTTGCGTTTGAACGCCCAGATGTGCGTGACGGCTACCTGATTGTCGGTATTGAAGCGGCGGATCGTTTCGGGGTCGGTTTGCTCCGTAAAGGCATGGGATTGCGCTTCGATTTGCTCGAAGGTCTTAAAGAACTGGTTGGCCTCCTGAATCAATTGCGTATCCTCGCAGCGGAAGCCCAGCTTCAGGAACAACGAATGCTCTTTCATAATCCGCGACCAGAATCGGGTTTCCTCCAAGGAACGGGCCACAAATGCATCAGCCAATCATAACACCTCTTTCGAAAAATGTTTTCCATTTAGATATGTATGAGCATGGCATTGTCCGATATGTGTCTGAGGAGACGAAGATTGCAGGAGGTTGGAGGATTCAAAAAACGCCCATCGTCTTCCGGCAGGAAAACGAGAGGCGTGTTTTTGAACCGCGACACGGAGAACTAACGGAGAGGGCGCTTTTTCTTAGGACCGATCTTGGTGAGCGGTCTCGAGGTACGCCGGCGGGAACGAATTTTGCGCTTGCGGCGTCGCCGTTTGACCGGTTCGTCGTCATCGTCGTCGGATTTCTTCAGGGAGCTGAGAAGTAGCTTGATCATCGGCTGCATTTGCTTCACAGAGGTCATGAATTTCTGCACTTTGCTGACGGTCGCCATGACGCCTTCTATGCCGCCCATACGGTCCACCACGGCCTTTACGTCTTGTAAGCTGAAGTTGTTCAGGCCGAGTTTGCTCAGCATTCCGCCGAGCCCTCCGCCGCCACCTCCACCGCCCCCGCCTCCGCCGAACAGCCCGCCCCCAGGCGGCCTGATCACAGGGGACTGAGGCTCGATTACAGCCGGGTAGTGACTCTGGGGGTACATGGACCCTCCGAAGGGAGAGCCGCCGGGTCCGGGACTCGGGAACATGCGGTAACCGCTGGCCGAATCCGTATCCGGAATATAGGACGGTCGATTCGTATTCACTTGACTCACAACCTTTATGTTATTTTGGGATCGGGTTAAGTGGCTTCACTTTGTGGGGATAAAAACACCCGGGGTCCCCGCAAAGTAATAGGAAATTACGTCGAAGGCGTTACTTCACTTTGTGGGGATTTTTATTTATACTGTATGTGGTAGGCGAATGATTGGATTGGACGAATGCCCGGTTTTTCGGGAGAGGGGCCCGGAAAATGCGGGTTTGCGCGCGGTAGAGGTACTGCAGGGAATTAACGCAGAGAGCTTTTAACGTTTTACTCGCGTAAAGGAAGGATATTGGTTTTCGGTGTCGAAACAGGTATTATTAAGAAACCTCACCAAGTGATGGGGCCTTCGAAGCTTAATCCAGGCGAGCCCGTTGCGGGGACCCGGGATTCTAAACGACAAGTAGGGGCTGAGGACATGCAGTTGAAAAAATTGAACGATAAATTGATCGACCAACTTTTTGAAGCCGTTCTCACGTTGAAGACGGTGGAAGAATGCTATATTTTTTTCGATGACTTGTGTACCGTGAATGAGATCGAATCTTTGTCGCAGCGGCTGGAGGTCGCCAGAATGCTTGGCAAGGGCAGCACATACAACCAGATCGAGGCGGAGACCGGAGCCAGCACGGCGACGATTTCCCGGGTGAAGCGCTGCTTGAACTATGGGAATGACGGGTACAAAATGGCGCTGGACCGCTTGGGCCGTTAACCCAAGATTCGTGGCAGGACAGTGTATGTATGAATAATCGAGGGTGTGCGGGTTGAGGTTGAACCGCCGCCCTTTTTCCATTGCCCGCAACAAGGGAAGAAATTGACTTTGGCTAATCGTTTCGATAGCATGGAGATATTGATTCGAGGAGGCCGTCCGTATGGGAAAAGCAGGAGTGCTGGTCATTAGCCACGGGTCGAGAAGCCCGCACTGGGTCCGCCTCGTCGATGAAGCGGTCCAGGCTGTGCGGCGGCCCTCGGACGTCCCGATCTGCTCGGCGTTTCTGGAGATTGTAGAAGGGCGGCTTATACAGGACGGGATCGACTCGCTCGAGCGTCAAGGCGTTACGGAGCTGCTCGTCCTCCCGCTCTTCGTATCCTCTGGCAGCACCCACTTGGATGAAATCCAGTACGCTTTCGGGCTGCGCGATCAGCCGACCCTGGAGACCGAATTGGAGCCTTTTCGCCTGGATGCGCGTGTATGGTTCGGAGGGACGTTGGACGAAGATGCGGACACGGTGGCCCGGATGCTGATGGATCAGCTGCAGCCGCTGTCGCACCGGCCGGAGCGGGAGAAGGTGCTCGTCATCGGGCACGGGAGCGCGGAGGAAGGGTTTCATGAGCGCTGGCGGCAGGGGCTCGACCGAATTGCGGGGCGGTTGCAGGCGCTTGGAGGCTTCGCTCGTGCAGAAGGGGCGATGCTGCTGCCGGACGAGGCGGCGGAACAGTTGGCCCGGCTGTCGGGAGACGGCTCCGGGGAGGGAGTCCTGGTGGCTCCGTTGTTTTTGAGCGAGGGGTATTTTACCGAACAAGTCATTCCGCAGCGGCTCACTGGGCAGGAATATCGCTACAACGGGCGGGCGATGCTGCCGCATCCGCTCATCACGGGTTGGATGGAACGGCAGCTGGCGGATGGCTTGCGCACGGTAACTAGATAGAGAATGGTGGTAGACGGTATGGGCAAACGGGCAAGGTTGATCTATAATCCCACATCGGGCCGGGAAGAGGTGAAGAAGCGGCTGCACGATATTCTGCAGCGGTTGGAGCGGGGCGGACTCGAGACGTCCACGCACGCCACGATCGGCGAAGGAGATGCTACGCTGGCGGCGGCCGATGCGGTCGAGCGAGGCTTCGACCTGATCATCGCGGCCGGAGGAGACGGCACGCTCTACGAGGTCATCAATGGCATGGCGGAGAAACAGAACCGGCCGGCGCTCGGGATTTTGCCGATGGGGACGACGAACGATTTTGCCAGGGCACTCGGGATTCCGAAGAACTGGGAGTTCGCCTGCGACTTGATTCTGCAGCAGCACACCCGTTACATCGATGTGGGGAAGATGAACCACCGCTACTTCATCAATATCGCCGGCGGCGGCTCGATGACGGAGCTCACTTATGAGGTGCCCAGCAAGCTGAAGACGATGATCGGCCAGATGGCTTACTATATCAAAGGGCTCGAGAAGCTGCCGCGGTTCCGTCCGGTCGAGCTGAGCTTCCGTTCCGAGGAGGTTGCGCTGAAGGAAGAGATCATGATGTTCCTGATCTGCAACAGCAATTCGGTCGGCGGGTTCGAGAAGCTGGCGCCGGATGCGAGCCTGAACGACGGGCTGCTCGACGTGTTCATCCTGAAGAAGTGCAACCTGCCGGAGTTCATCCGGATCGTCTCCGCCGCGATGCGCGGGGAGCATCTGAATGACCCGCATGTGGTCCATTTCAAGACCCGGCGGATCGAGGTGACCTCGGCGGACTATGTCCAGATCAATCTGGACGGGGAGCTGGGCGGCACGCTGCCATCCGTCTTCTCCGTGCTGCCGAATCATTTGCAAATTTATGTGGACGAGTATGGCTTGTCTTCCTATAGGTAAGTTGGAGGTAAACGGTAAGTTCGGGGAAAAGTCAGGAGTGTGGGGTTGTGGCCAATCGAAAGGAAACCGGCCGGCGCGGATCGGGTCGTTCGTTGGGGCGTCGGCCCGAGGCCGGGACCGCCGCGTGGCGCGAGACGCTGCCGGTCGAGCTGAACGGGATCTATGAAGCCGACGTGATCGGCCTAAGTCATGAAGGAGAAGGGGTAGGCCGGGTCGAAGGCTATACCCTTTTTATTCATGGCGCTCTGCCCGGGGAGCGGGTGCGGGTTCGCGTGTCGGAGCTGAAGAAGCAGTATGGGCGCGCCGATCTGCTGCGCGTGCTGGAGGCGAGTCCGGACCGGATCGCGCCGGCCTGCCCGATCTATGAGCGATGCGGCGGCTGCCAGCTGCAGCATATGAGCTACGACGCGCAGCTTCACTGGAAGCGGCAGATGGTCGTCGATCAGCTGGAGCGGATCGGGAAGCTTCGGGTTGCGGCGGCGGATGGCGAGGAGCAAGGCGTAGTTGTGCATCCGACGCTTGGAATGCAGGACGCTTGGCGCTACCGCAACAAGGTCCAAGTGCCGATCGGCGAGCAGGAGGGCGGGCTCGTCGGCGGGTTCTACATGCGCGAGAGCCACACGATCGTCGAGATGGAGCAGTGCCTGCTCCAGCACGAGGCGAGCGATGCGACTGTCGGCCGCGTGAAGGCGATCGCCCGCGAGCTCGGGGTGACCGGGTATGACCCGGTACGACACGAGGGGCTGCTGCGCCACGTCGTGGTGAAGCACGCCGCCGCGACCGGCGAGACGATGGTCGTGCTCGTGCTGAACGGGGACACGCTGCCCCGGGAAGCCGAGTGGGTGGCCCGGCTGCGCGAGGCGGTGCCGGGGCTCGTCAGCCTGTGCCTGAATGTGAACCCCGAACGGACGTCGCAGGTGTTCGGCGAGACGACTCGCGTCCTCTGGGGGCGCGAGGTGCTCTATGATGCGATCGGGACGACGCGCTTCGCGATCTCGGCCCGCTCGTTCTATCAGGTCAACCCGGTGCAGACCGAGGCGCTGTATGCGACCGCGCTGCGTTATGCCGGGCTGACCGGCCGCGAGAGCGTCGTCGATGCCTACTGCGGCATCGGGACGATCTCGCTCTTCCTCGCGCCGCATGCGCGCGAGGTGTATGGCGTCGAGCTCGTGCCGGAGGCGGTCGACGACGCCCGTGCGAATGCCGAGCTGAACGGCATTCGCAATGTGCGCTTTGCCTGCGGCAAAGCGGAGGAGGTGCTCCCGGCGTGGCGGGAGCAAGGCGGTGCGTGCGACGTCGTCGTCGTGGACCCGCCCCGCAAGGGCTGCGACAGCCGGTTGCTCGAGACGATCCATGCGCTGCGCCCGCCGCGCGTGGTGTACGTCTCGTGCAATCCGGCGACGCTCGCCCGCGACCTGCGGGTCCTCGAGGACGGCGGGTACCGCACGGTCGAGGTGCAGCCGGTGGACATGTTCCCGTGGACGGCGCATGTGGAGTGCGTAATAGGACTACAACGAATCGAAACGTAGAAGTCTTTTGCTTTCAGCATTCTACACGATTCCGAAATAAAATACTCAAGGTCTGCGATTATTCGAGAGGACGCTATTTTCCGGCGTCCTCTTTTAATATAATTTACCGGCAGCTTCAAAAATGGCATGAAAAAAGTACATGAATTTTATTACATCTCTTTATAGTACTTGAAACGGTAATAAGTGCCATATCCAATGGTAAACAGATAGGCAAAAACCAATAGCAATACCACTGTTAAATCTACACCCATCAAGGCAAGTGCTAATATTAAGGCTCCAAACACAAAAACCATCATGTCATATGCTTTCGCTTTTCCCCGATTAGCGATTG
>NZ_JBJGED010000048.1:0-42271 GCF_045062745.1 Paenibacillus sp. HJGM_3 | reverse complement strand
CCCCGCGATTCTCATCGTAACGGCGGGTACATAGAGCGCGGCCGTGGCCAATATCGTCGGGTGCATGATGATCGTCATCTGGGCGGGAGTCAGCTTCCCGGTTTCGAGCATGCATATCAGTCCTTCTGCGGGTCAGGTTTCGGCCGGTTCGACAACCGCTTGCGGTTCGTAGGCTCACCGGCCCCCGGTGCCCAGTAGGGCCTCGTCCGCAACGCCCAGATCGGCGCTCGGGCCAGCACATCTTTCCAGTCGCCCTTCCGGAAAGGTGCGATCGGCCCGAGGTATGGGACTCCGAGCGACCGTAGCGAGCACAGATGAATGACGATTACGATCAAGCCGAGCATGAGCCCGACCAGGCCGAGCATGCCGGACAGGAACATGATCGGGAATCTCAGCATCCGGAACGCGATGCCGGTCGGATATTGCGGCAGCATGAAGGAGGCGATCCCCGTAATGGCGACGACCATGACCATCGGATCGGACACGAGTCCCGCCGATGTGGCTGCCTGGCCGATAACGAGCGCGCCGACGATACTGACGGCTGCGCCGACTTGCTTGGGCAGACGCACACCCGCCTCGCGCAGCGCCTCGAACGAGATCTCCATCAGCAGTGCTTCGATCAGCGCGGGGAAGGGGATGTCTTCCCTCGACTTCGCTATGCTAAGCAGAAGCTTCGTAGGCACCATCTCTTGGTGGTAGGTCAGAATCGCGACATACAGGGACGGGAGGAGCAGCGTAATGATAAGGAAAAAGTAACGCAACCACCGGATGAGCGTACTGATCATCCAGCGCTGGTAATAGTCCTCGGGCGACTGCAGCATCGAGAACAAGGTTGCCGGTGCGAGCAGCGCGATCGGAGTGCCTTCGACCAAAATGGCGACCCGGCCTTCGACCAGCGAAGCACTCACGACGTCCGGCCGCTCCGTCGTCTGCAGCTGGGGGAACGGCGAGAACGGGCTGTCCTCGATCAACCCTTCGATATAGCCGCTCTCCAAGATGCCGTCGATCCGGATCGTCTCGATCCGCTGGCGCACGTCGGCGATGAGCTGCTCCGAGGCGATACCCTCCATATACGCGATGACCACTTCCGTATGGGTGAGCGATCCGATTTCGATGGAGACCATTTTGAGTGACGGACTTTTGATCTTGCGGCGCAGCATCGCGGTGTTCACGCTCATCGTTTCGGTGAAGCCCTCGCGCGGCCCCCGAACGATGGATTCGGCGGCTGGCTCTTCAATGCTGCGTTTCTCCCAAAACGGGATCCCCAGGCAGAATCCATGGGGGACACCATCCAGCAGCAGGCCGACATAGCCGCCGGAAATACGGTCCACAATGTCGGCCAGCGTGCCGGCTTCTACCATCCGAGAGATCGTGATTACCGACGCCAAGCGGTGTTCGGCTGCTTCCCAATCCGCCTGCGAGACGCGGAGGAGCGGAGTCAGTACATGCAGATCCAGGATCTCGAGATTCACCATGCCTTCAATATAGAACAGCACGGCATCCGTCGTCCCCCCGATGGTGAACGGACGAAACATAACATCCTTGCAATTGGCATAGATCGAACGGATCGCATCGTGATTCGTTTGCAGGGAGGAAGCGAGCGGCACCTGCGGGACGTTGGAGTTGGCGTGGGCGTTCATAAGTCAGGCTCCCTTGTAGTCATACCCTTGTAGTGATACATACAGGTTTGCCCATTTTTGAACGGCCATAAACTCGGTACACAGAGGCAGATGATGCGGAAGAGGCGGGGGAAAATAACAAGAACACCCTGCTTACGAGGGTGTCCAATTCGGATGGGCTATGGTATTATGGCGTCATATCCAGCGCGAGGAAGTGGGCAAGCATGAAGCGAAATTTCGTCACCATCTCGATCTATTATTGTCTCATCTTCATGAGCGCCGGCGCCTACGGTTCGTATATCGGGCTGTATTACACCGATGTCGGCTTCGATACGTCCCAGATCGGGACGCTCAGTACGCTGTCCGCCGTGATGGCGATCCTGGTCCAGCCGTATTGGGGCTTAATCGGGGACCGGGCCCAGTACAAGAACAACGTATTGGTCATCTGCACGCTTGTCACCGGGCTCAGCATCTGGCTCGTGCCGCTGTCGGGCGATCACTTCGGCATTCTCATCGGCGCCACATTGCTCATAACCGTGTTTCAATGCGCGATTTTCCCGATGAGCACGACGGTGACGCTTGAGATCGCGAGCAAGAACAACTTCAAATTTTCTAGCGTGCGTACGTTTGGCTCGGTCGGGTTCGCCTTGATGTCGTTTCTTTCCGGGTGGATCATTAAGTACGATCTGATCTATATCTTCGTTATGTACTCGTCCTTGATGCTGCTGACCCTCGCGCTTACCCCGTTCATACCGAAAGTCAAGGGCCATCAGCGGGACGGGAAGAAGCTGAATATGCGCGTGCTGTTTAAGAACAGGAAGCTCGTTCACATGTTCCTCTACGCCATGTTCATTCAAGCGACGATCAGCTTTTACTTTTCCTTCCAAGCGATCTATAGCATAGAGCAAGGCATCGGCACCGGGCTGATCGGACTCGGCCTGTTGATCGGCTCGGTCAGCCAGTTTCCGTTTATGATTTTTTTCGATAAGCTGTACAACACGTTCGGGATTACGAAAATATTGCTCGTGGCCGGCATCGTCCAAGCGGTACGCATGGTACTGTTCGCCTACGTCCTATCGCCCGGCACGATCTTGCTGTTGTGGGTGCTGCATGGCGGTACGGTGATTCTGATGACCCTGAGTTTGATGGAGTATGTAAACGATTCCGTGGTTCCGGAGCTTAGGGCGAGCGGACAAATGCTGAACGCCATCGTCATGCAGGGCATGGCCACGATCGTCGGCAGCTTGGCCGGCGGCATTCTTGCCTCGTTCGCGGGGCTCCGGACGACCTTCGTAATCTACTCCGGCGTGTGTGCGGCGGTCGTGATCTGGTTCTGGCTGTCCGTTCGTACATCGGCCGCGTTTCGCCAGGCTAGCCAATGATTTCCTTCATTCGCACGTCCGGCGACTTGGCCAGATCGAGGAACGTATCCCCCACCGAGATGAGCGGCCGGGTCGGATAGTTCGGATTCGTCAGCATGATCGTGCCTCGGCGTCCGTCCTCGAGCAGGACTTGACTGCCGACCTGCGCCGACATGAGCCGGTTCAGGAACGTCAAGCCGACGTGGGAATCGAGCCGTCCGAGCCGGATGTCCTCATAGAGGTTGTGGATCACCTGATAGAAGGGCAGGGCAGGCCGGTGCGGGCGATCGGACGTCATGGCGAGATACATATCGGCCAGGGCTACGATTTTGCTCAGCGGATCGATCTCATGGCCCTTCAATTGCCGAGGATACCCGCTGCCGTCGCACTTCTCGTGATGCTGTAGCGCGATCAGCGCAATGCGGCGGTCAAACCCCGATTCGATGAGCAGGTCGTAGCCAATGACGGTGTGCTGCTTGTAGATCTCGTGCTCGTGCGGCTGCAGCGCGGCCTTCTTCTGCACCAGCTCGCTCGGCAGCTTGACCGTGCCGATGTCGCAGAGGCTCGCTCCCGTCGTGAGCAGGTTCATCTCGTTCGCGTCCAGTCCGAGCCACCGCCCGATCGTGGCGGCGATCATCGCGACTCCGATGCTGTGATTGTAGCGGTAGTCGCCTTCCGCCTTCAGTTCCCCGAACAGCTTGTAGATGTTGCGCTGCTGGGTCGCCGCCATAATGGCGGGCAGCACATGCTCCTGCACGTCCTCGACCGGCACCTTGCCGTTCTTGTGGATGAAATCCTCGATTTCCTTCAGCTTCGTTTCCGTTCGTTTCACCCAGGCGCCGGAATCCGGTGCGGCCGTCTGCGCGGCTACTTCGTCGTGAAGCGCTTCCACATGTATTTCGAAAATAGAAATGTTGAATTGCTCCAGCTTCTTCGCATGCGCGGCGTTAAGCACCGTATCCACCGGGATCAGCATGACCCCGCGGGAATCCTGAATGTCATGCAGCAGCCGTTTGCCTACCAATTCCTCATACTCGGTACAAATCATGATTCACCGACTCCTCCTCGCAACCGTTAAAAATGCAAAAAAATCATCCCGCTACAAATCAGCTAAGGATGACGGCATACAAGGGCGTATGGTGCGTTCCCAGCCTTCGGCAGCCCAGCCACCGTCGGCGCGTACGCCATTAGGTCTGCAGCTTTGCGTCCTTGCCTTTCGGCAAGTTTGCCAGTATCGGGTCTACGAAGCATTATACGCGATTTCGGTCCGATGTACTAGGACTTCGTGAAAGAAATCCAGGACATATGACAGATTTTGTCGAAAAGACGACGCCGGAATCAACCCGGGACCGGAGACAGGATTCGCTCGCCGATGCGGTCCCAGACGGTGTGTGCCGATTCCAGCCGCGACCAGACATAGATCAGCTCTCGTGTAATCCGGTACAGCTGTCCATAGTCGACGCCGAGCTCCATCAGGGGAACGGCTTCCGCCATGAACCCGGCGAAGGCGTGGTAGTGAGCGGGATGGATCGCCGGATTGAACAAGCGGGTGTTCTCCGCCACGCTGCGATGAGCGGGGATCGAGCAGACTCCCAGCTTCAGCTGGCTCTGGGCTTCGGCGCTCGACAGCAGCCGGATCAGGCTGTGAGCGAGCTCCTTGTTCCCGCCGGAGGCAGGGACGGCGATGCCGGTGCCGACGAGCAGCGTCGAACCCGAGACGTTCCCGGGCATGAAGGGCAGCACGTCCCATCGGACGGACAAATGCTGCAGGTCGTTCATAAAATAGTAGCTCGACATCATCATGGCTACCCGGTTGTTCTCGAACAGGAAGTGATCGGCCTTCAGCCCGCCTTGCTCATCCGGCGTCAGCAGGTTGTTGTGGACGAGGTCGCAAAAAAACTGCAGCGCCTCCGCGCTGGCCCGCAGGTCGATCCGGCGGGTCCCGTCCTTGTCCCTGACGAAGCCTCCGTTCTGCAGGAGGAAGACGAGCCAGCGCCGGAACGAGATGGTGGAGGCGAGTCCGTATTGCCGCAGCAGCCCGTTCGCATCGGGGATTGTGTAGCGGCGGGCGGCTTCTGCGAGATCCGACCAGCCGTGCAGCTGAAGCTGCTCGGGGTCTGGGATGATTCCGGTGTTGCAGCAGTACACGATAGGCGAGAACGTGAGGGGCATCGCCCTGAGCTTCTCCTCCGACGTATACATGGACAGCAGCTGAGGGTACACTTCGCCGAGTGCAGGGAAGGCTGTTTCCGTCAACTCCTCGAGCTGCCGGGTATGTCCGCTGTGAGCGAGCTGATAGTAGTGATGATCCGACAGGACGATGAGGTCCGCGCCTTGATCGCCGCCGGACAAGGCTTCGATGATCCGTTCGGTGTATACCGCATTCGGCACGATGTCCAGCTTCACCTTCACGTTCGGGTGTAGCTCCTCGAAGAGAGCGATGACCCGCTTGTACACTTCCAGCTCATAGCACACCTCGTAGACCATTAGGGTTAGCGTTGCAACGGGTGCGGGAGTCCGTGGAGGCTGTATGCGGGAAGCTTCAAGCGGCTGGGGCCGCTCGCACACCCGATTGCCGATACACGGGATTTTCTCGATCAGTCCGTCGCGCTCCAGCTCGGCCAATACGCGCCGAACCGGATTTTTGCTGATGCCGTATAGTTCCGCGAGGCGCACCTCGGACACGAGGAATTCTCCCGGTCGAAGCGTCCCGTCCAGGATTTGCCTCCGGATATCTTGCCTGAAGTGCTCGTAGAGGTCGCCGAATGCCGTTCTTTTCCCAATCCCCATCTTGTGCCACTCCTTACCGAATAACGGCTGTGCTAACATCTTATCATGTTCCAATTGCTGGAGGAAGACCGCTGTGCTATGATTGGCATGAACTAGTCAGATACTAGTAACATACTAGTATTAGACATGTTCGAATTTGATGATGCAGCAATGGGGGTGGGGCGAGAACTTCGGCATCACGAGCGACATAGTCATCACGAATTGTTAAGCGCTTACATGAAAGTGATTGACGAGCAATCCCGATTATGAAGGAGGATGATTGAAGAATGAAACGATTGAATTGGATCGGTTTGCCTGTGTTTGGCCTTATCACTATCTTGTTGTTTGCCGTTCCGGCGTTTGCCGCAGACAAGCTGATTACGAATCATAGCTTCGAGAGCGGCACCTCAGGCTGGACGCAGACCTATGGCGCCGGGGATCCGGACGGCACGATATCCGCCTCGACCGAGCAGGCTGACGTCGGCAGCCAGAGCTTGAAAATCGTCGACAACGATTCGGCGGTTGGGTTCGGGATGGAGAGCGCGCGTCTGACCGCGGCGGCAGGGGAGACCTACATAGCATACGCGAACGTCTATGTCTCCAGCGGCAGCGCCGATCTGTACATTCGCTACTACAATAGCTCGAACACGTACCTCACCGGCGGATTCACCTCGGTCTCTTCCCCGACCGGACAATGGACGACCGTGCAGACGAAGCTCGTCGCTCCGGCGAACACCGCCAAGGTCGCTGTACTCTTGTATTCGAACAACGGGAACACCGGTACCGCGTATTGGGACGAAGTGATGCTGACGAAGGATTTCACGAATCTAGGGGTCCAAGTGTACGACGCCGGGCCGAACGGCACGACCTTCGGGATCGGACCGAACGCGCATAAGGCGTTCGCCGCCGTTACCGGCTCCGAAGGCTACTTGCCCAAGCTGGAAGTGATCGACACGAATACGGAATCGGTCCTCTCCACGGTTACGTTCCCGGGCGCGTCGACGAATCCGACCGGCGCCTGGGGAGCGGCGACCTCCACGGACGGCTCCGTTTACTTCGGCGCCTATTCGAACGGCCATCTCTACAAGCATACGCCGGGCACGACGACGATGACAGACTTGGGCCAAGCCTCCTCGGGCGAAACGGTCATCTACGACCTGACTGCCGGGGAGAGCGGCAAGGTGTACGGCGGCACCTACGACAGTGCCGCATTCTTCAAGTATACGCCGACCGGAGGCTTCGCCCAGATCGGAACGAAGCCGTTCCTCGCCGGAACGCAGTATGTGCGCGCGCTGGCGTTCGATGCGACCCATGACGTAGCTTATCTTGGCGTCGGCCCGAACGCCTCGGTCCTCCGGTTCGACATCGTGACGGGAGAGACGACCAACATCCTGCCCGCCGCTTACTCGAGCATTTCCTTGCCCGGATCGATCGACTACGCCGGGGACCGGGTCTTCGTCAACATAGGCGGGACGATGGTCGTGCTGAAGGTGACCGAGAATCCCGACGGGTCGTTCAACTCCGTGACCCAGGAGGCGGCATCGGTGTCCACCTCGAACGTTTCGCCGGAGCGCGGCGGCAAGGTGTATTGGGCGAGCCAAGGCGAGTTATACGAATACGACATCGCTTCGAAGACGGCCACAAATCTGCACAAGGCCGTGGACGGCCGCGTGAAGCGGTTCGGCTGGGTGACGCTGGCGGATCAGACGAACTTCCCCGGCGAGACGCTCGTAGGCATCGCCGCGAATAACAACCAGACGTATATTCTGAAATACAATCCGCAGAACGGGGCTCACCGGTACGTGCAGGTAAGCGGCGCGGCCAAAATCCCGGGCGCGCTCAACATGATCGCGACGGCCCCGGACGGCAGCATCTATACGAGCGCCTACTTGACCGGCGGCCTCGGCGTCTATAAGCCGATCCGCGGGGACGCCAACGACGGTACGGAGGAGACGATGTTCTCCCCGATCACCCAGATCGACAAGATGGCGGCTTATAACGGGAAAATGTACATCGGCGCTTACCCTGGCGGCAATCTGCATGAATATGATCCGACTCAGCCCTGGGTGGCGGGGCCGACGGGCAATCCGCGGCTGCTCGTGTCCACGGGAGTCAATGGGCAGGACCGGCCGAAGGCGATCGCCTTTGGAGGGGGCCAGGTGTTCATGGGCACGACGGCGAAGACCGGCGCCATGGACGGCGCTCTGACGGAGTATAACCTCGCGACGGGCGCTTCCAGCGTGCATGTCGGCATCGTGAACGACCAGAGCGTCATCGCTCTCGCCTACTACGGCAGCAAAGTCTACGGCGGCACGACTGTAAGAGGAGGCTATGCCACGACGCCGACGACGACGGGCGCGAAGTTGTTCGTGTTCGATCCGGTGACCGACACCGATACGGAATACAGCCTGCCGGTCTCGGGGATCAAGGCGGTGACCGAATTGATCGTGGTCGGAACGAAGCTGTGGGGCTTCGCCGACGGCTACTTGTTCGTGTTCAACCCCGCGAACAACACGTTCGAATACTTCCAGCAGAAATTCACGGACGTTACGTACGGCACGGCCGGCACGTACCGGGACGCGGATCTGGTGCTCGTGGACAAAGATCCGAACTACATCTACGGCACAATCAAGAATACGTATTTGTTCAAAATCAACATTTCGACGAAAGCGGTCACGAACATTTTGACGAGTGGGGCCGATATGCTCGCTCCGGACGGATACGGCAATCTGTATTACAAGCACAACGGCACGGAGTTGTGGCGGTACGCCTTCTAATTGTGCAGCAGAAGCTCAAATAAAAAAGAGCCGCTCGAATGAATCGAGCGGCTCTTCCGCTACATGTCCGCGTCGCGCTGGAACAGCAGGAGCGGCATCTTGAAAATATATGCGACGCCGATGAAGACGCCGACGGCCATGCCGAGCAGCACGAGTACGCTGCTCATCGACAGCCCGCCAACCCCGGTGATGATGTTGGCGATGTTGCAGCCCGGCGCGATCCGGGACGCGACGCCCATCAGCAGGCCGCCGCCGATAGCGTACGGCAGGCGGGACTTGCGCGGCCAGCGGAGCTTGAAGCTGCCGCTCAGCCAGGAGGAAGCGAAGGCGCCGACGACGAGGAAGATGACGAGCGTCTCCTCGGGGCCGAGCCCGATGCGCGGGAAGTCGGCGAACAGCGCGTTCAAGTACGTGTTGTTCGTGACGAGATCGTCCCCGAACACGAGGGCCAGCGCGGTTGCGCCGATGCGCGTCTCCGGGCCGGTGATGCCGACGTTCGACATGAAGATGAACTGGATGATCGCGACGATCCCGATCAGGAAGGCGACGAGACGAATGTCCCAGTGGCCCTGGCGCAGCGGGTTCCGCTCCCAGTCGGTAAGCGACTCGCGGACACCGTTCCAGAACGAGGCCCAGCCGAAGCGATAGATCGCGATGCCGACGATGATCGCGACGATGACGACGGGCAGCACCCACACCGGCAGCGGCCAGTTATATAGCGTGTAGCCGCCGTCCACGACCGTGAGCGGATCAAGCACTTGGCGTCCCCACGGATCGTAGAGGAACGCGAACAGCAGATTGCCGATAATCGCGCACAGCAGCACGAGCCAGAACTGTACGTACCCCATGCCGCAGCGGTACAGGGTCCCGGAGCCGCAGCCGCCGGCGATCGTCATGCCGATGCCGAACAGCAGGCCGCCGAGCAGGTTCGCCCCGCCGAGCGGGACGACCCATAAGTCGGAGATCTCGCGCAGCCCGAATGCGAGCACAAGCCCCCAGCCCAGCAGCGAGGTGGCGATGAGCACGATGACGCCGTTCAGAATGCGTGTATCGCGGACGCTGATCCAGTCGCGGATCGAGGCGACGAAGCAGAAGTCCGCCTTTTGCAACAGAAATCCATAGGCGAAGCCGAACCCGGCTGCTAATAAGAAGACGTCCCATGTGTAAGCCATGATAGCGGTGACCTGCCTTTACGCTTTCCGGATGAAAATATGATAATTGCCGTTTTTCTTCGCTACGCCGAGGAATTCCCCGTACTTGTTCATTTTAACCGCCGCGGGAATCGTCTTGGTCGCAATGGAATGGTCTGTAATCTCGACGACGATCTCCCCGGACTTCGCTTTCTTCAGGCCGTCCAAGGCCAAGTTCAACGTATGCGGGCACACCTCGCCGATCGCATCGACGACGATGTCCGTTTTCAATTCCAGCAACTGCTGCTCCGATAAGCTCATAGTTGTCTGCTCCTTTTGCGTGATTTTTAGTTTGATTCGGATATTAACGGGCCTTCTTCCAGGCCGACGGCGATTTCCAGCCCTTCCGACTGCCAATCGAGCATGCCGCCGAGGAAGTTGTGGACCCGGTCGAAGCCGTTCGACTGGAAATACTTCGCCACTTCCAGGCTGCGCCGGCCGCTGCGGCAGACGAAGACGTATTCTTGGGCCGGATCGAGCGTCTCTACCTTGTCGATCATATCGCCCATAGGGATGAGCGGAATGCCGGGGATATGGGCCGCTTCATATTCCTCCGGCTCCCGGACATCGATGACGACCGTCGTGCGGTCCGGCCGGGCTAACAGCTCGCGCAATTGCAGCGCGTTCAGATGCGAGATCCCTTCGATGAGCTGTGCCATGGTGCGCACCTCCGCTTATTTTACGATTTCCGTGTCGTCGGCGTTGCCCCACTCCGCCCAAGCGCCTTCATACGGAGCTACGTCCGAGTATCCTAGCAGGCGAAGCGTGAAATAAGTGTGCGCGCCTCGGATATTCGTCTGGCAGTACGGGATAATCGTCTTGTCTTTTACGACGCCGACGTTCTCATAGAGCGCCTTAAGCTCCGGATACGCCTTGAATTTCGGTACGCCGTCGGCCGGATTGGAATCGATCGCATCGCTCCACTCTTTGTTGACCGCACCCTTCAAGTGGCCGCCGTTCTTGTTGCCGCGCAGATCTTCGCCGCTGTATTCTTTAGCCGAGCGGACGTCGAGCAGGACGCAGCCTTTCATATCCAGCTTCTGCAGCTCTTCCTTCGTCGTGATCAGCTTGTCGTTCGGCACAGCGGTGAACGTACCTTTGGCCGCTACAGTCGGCACGTCGGTCGCGACTTCTTTGCCTGCCGCTTGCCAAGCCGGGAACCCGCCGTTTAGCAGCTTCACCTTGTCCTTCAGGCCGTAATACTCAAGAGCGTAGAAGACCCGAGTAGCCCCGTTTCCATTGCCTTCGTCATACACAAGGACCGTAGTATCGGCATTGACGCCAAGAGCCTGGAAAATTTCCGTGAACTTATCTTTATCCACGATCGTGTTATTTTTCGAATCCTTCAGCTGACCGGAATTGAAGGCGATCGCGCCCGGGATGTGCCCGGCTTCGTATCCTTTCGAACGAACGTCCAGGATGCGTACCTTCGTGTCCTTCAAATGCTCTTCCACCCACTTCGTATCGGCGAGCAGCTGAGCGTTCGGGTACGTATCGGATGTCTTGGCGCCGGAAGGCGCAGGCGTGCCGGCAGGCGACCCGGCGTTCGTCGTCGTTTGCGACGGTTTCTCGGAGCATGCCGTCAGCACCAATAACAGGGTGAGCAGCAGCAGGGATAGTTTGACTTTCATGGAATAAGAGCCCCTCTCGACTTTTAAAATATATTGCCGTATGTTGGAATCCCCTGTATAATAACATTTATTCCGACCGGATTACAAGGATTAATTTTTGTTCCGAGAGAAGAAGGGGGATTCACCGAGAATGACACCGGGGAAGCTGTATAAAATGGGGCTGCTGCTCCTCACGGCCGGGCTGCTGGCGAGCGGCTGCGCGATGGAGACGAAGCAGGAAGCGCAGCTGAGATTGAACGGGAAGACGACGCAAGGCGGTACCGGCGCGGCTACGGCTGCGGCCTGTCCGGAAGCGGGGAAGCTGACAAGCGTACAATTTTATGTGCCGAGCGAGAAGGAGAACAGCTTCTCCATTATCGATGTCGTGTCCGGGAAGCCGGTGTGCAAAGTGCCGGTATCCGAAGCGCCGTCGACCGTCGTGTTCTCCAGCACGATGCGCGAGGCGTATGTGGCGAATATGAACAGCAGCACCGTCTCGATCGTCAATACGCAGACGCTGCAGGTGGAGAAGGAAGTACCGGTCGGGCCGATGCCCCACGGCATGGCGCTGTCCCCGGACAACAAAACGCTCTATGTGGCGGCAGTCGCGGACCAATTCATTTACACGATCGATACGAAGGAACGGAAGGAAGCGGGCACCATCGATCTTGGGACCGGCGCGAAGACGAATTACTTGGCTCTGTTCGGCAGCCGTCTGTATGTGAGCGATCATGAGAACAACAAAGTGTACGCGGTCAATACGAAGACGAAGCAGGTGGAGCTGACGCTGAACACAGGAGCGGTGCCTCGGGCTGTCAAGCTGAGCGAGGACGGGAAGACGCTATACGTGCCGACGGCCAAAGGAAAAACCCTTGAGGTGTACAATACGGAGAACGGCTCGCTTGTGTCCAAAATCGACGTGGTCGACGGGGCAACCGATGTCGCTATAACCGAGGACGGGTCAACGGCGATCGTCACCGGCATGGAAGGCAGCTCCGTCGCATTCGTCGATCTAAAGGCCAATAAAGTCGTGAAGACGTTGACCGGCTTGAGCGGGGCGAGGCATATCAGCTTCAACCGGCAGCAATCGAAGGCATACGTGACTTTGAGCGGCACCGATGAGGTGGCTGTCATCGACACGGCGGCTCAAGCGGAGATCGAGCGGATCAAGGTAGGCGCGATACCGCACGGGATTCAAATGAAAGCACTGCCGGGCATCGGCGGCAGCTGCTAAGCGGGGAGGGAGGCCGGATGCGGATGAAACGTACACGCAACTGGATCGTGGCGGCGTTCGTGCTCGTCCTGCTCGGCGGCGCGGTCTATCAGCATGGGGCGGCCAAGCGGAATGCGGTGCCCGTGGATGGCGCACCGAAGCCCGGATTCGCCGCGCCGTCGCTTCAGCTGCAGAGTCTGGACGGCAGCCGGGAGTGGGCGATCGGCGGACAGCGCGATAAGCCGCTGCTGCTCAATTATTGGGCCTCCTGGTGCCTGCCTTGCCAGGAGGAGCTGCCGGACTTGCAATCGCTGTATGAGCAATACGGCGACCAGCTGGACATCTACGGCGTGAACGCCACGTTCCACGATGAGCCGGAGCTGGCGCAGAAGAAGGTGCAGCAGTTCGGGCTGAAGTTCCCGATCCTGACCGATCCGGACGCGGTCGGGCTCGATCTGTACAAGGTGGCGGCGCTGCCGATGACGTTCTTGATCGACAAGAATGGCAAAATCGTGGAAGTGCTGAATTTGGTGAACCGGGAGGAGCTGGAGAAACGGATCAAGAAGTTGATCTAGCGGGATATAAGAGTGGAAAGATTCATTTTGATTCAAGCAGTCTTCCAATATGGGAGGCTGCTTTATTATTTTCGGCCTGTCGCATCCATCAGGAGCGTGCATGAATAATTCGGAAAGTCCGACGCAAAATAATCCATTATTACCACTGGAGGTGACAGGAATGAAAGGAAAATGGTATAAGGGCGCAACCGTTTGGCTTCTCATGATCGCATGCGCTTTTGGCGTCTTATCGGCTTGTCAGTACAAGAAGGAGCCTCGAGCCAATGAAAACGAAAGGAACGGGCCTTACACGGCGCAAGAAACGAAACCTTTCAAAATAAACGAAGCGGCGGATGCGCCCGAATGGGAGAAGACGGCCGACGCCATTATTGCCGAGGGGGTTACTTATATGGGGGCGCCGTATGTTTACGGCGCGGAACGATTTAACGACAAAGCGTTCGATTGTTCTTCCTATGTGCAGTATTTGTACGGCAACCGGGGGATCGAGCTGGGGTATACTTCGAGAGATCAGGCTGTCCAAGGCGATGAAATACCGTTTATCAATTTGCGTAAAGGAGATCTCATGTTTTTTTCCGATGAGGACTTCCCGAACGAGACCGGTCTGAATAAAGTTCGCCACGTCGGCATTTATATGGGGGACGGAAAAATACTGCATACGTACGAACAAGGAATCGGCGTCATCATCAGCAATATCCATAAAGACCAGAAGGAAGGGGAGTATTGGTACGAGCATTATTTGTTTGCCAGAAGAGTGATCCCCGGCTAAATTAACAAAGGGAAGCTTCCGCCTATAGGGGGAGCTTCCCTTTTTTGGCCAGCGAGGCCAAGTACATGATGGTGACGGTCCCGCCGAGGGAGCCGTTGATGATATCGCCCATCGTATCGACCAGGCCGCCCCCTTGGGAGTGGAACCCGAGCAGCTGGTCCGTCGTGAACTCGTACATCTCCCAGCAGCCCGCCATGGCCACGGCGAAAAACCAACAGAACCAGACCGGAATCATCGACGATCGAAACGTTTCGAGGTTCGTGTTTTTGCTGATTTGCCGGAATACGAGAAGCCCGACAAAACCAAGAATAACCCCGGAAGCGACATGCTCAATGTCGTCCAAATGAGGGATAACGCCATACATGCCGAATATATTCGCAACGAACATCGTTAGACATATGAAGAGCAAAATCGATGTACGGAGAACCGGGAAAAGCGATGTCTTCTTCAGCTTGAGCAGCAGCCGAATTCCGACCAGCACCGTAATAATCAGGATGCACTCCAGCACCTTGGGCCACGAGCCGACCACGAGAAAATAGATCAAACAACCGGCCGCGAGCAGCAGCATTCCCGCTTCCAGCACATCGTTCCACCAATCCTTCGCTATACGCATGCCAACCCTCCATAATTCGAATGATGCCTATCAAACGATGATGCCTACCAAACTATCGTAAACCGAATCGCCCCAAGCTAAACGTAGCTGCCTGCCGCTAGTTTCCCTCATACCCAATTTCCCCGTTGACATTCCGTACATACGTTCTATACACTGAGTTAGATTTAAGAAAATTTTGTAAATGCCCAGGAATTTGTCCCGGAAAGGCTGGCTGCCCCCATGTCTAAATTCAAGCCCCAACCTCTGTCTGCATCCTGGCTCGCCCGTACCGCCAAAGCGCTCCGCGTCTACCGCTGGGCCGTCTCCTACTTGATCCGCTATTGGCCCCACTTCTTCCTGTTCATAGCCTGCGGCATTGTCATCTCGTTCTCCGAGCTCGTGATCCCAAAGTTTCTGCAAGCCGTCGTCGATGAGATCGTCCCGGATCGGGACGGGCGAAGGCTGCTCCAGCTGTTCGCCGTCGTCATCGGCTTCATTGCGATCATGATCGCGCTCACCGCCGTTCGGAACAAGCTGCAGCGCGTGTTCTCGATGCAGGCGGGCCGCGATCTGCAGTTCGCGCTGTTCCGGCACCTGCGTCGTCTGGGCTTCGCCTACCATGAGCAGAACCCGGTCGGAGAGACGCTGTCGCTCATGAATACGGAGGTCGCGGCGGTACAGCGGCTGTACCGGTGGCAGTTCCCCGACATGGTGCAGAGATTGTTCATGGTGGTGCTGTTCGGTATCGTCATGCTGTTCATGAATGTGAGGCTGAGCTTGCTCGCTATACCTTGCTTCCTATCCTACTACGTAATCAGCCCGTACTTCCAGCATCTGGCTTCGAAGTACATCAGCGCCACGATGTCGTACCGGCTGCTCTACAATAAAAAAATTTACGACAGCATCTCCGCTACGCCGGAGCTTCGCGCCCACTCGGCGGAAGAGTGGGACATGGGCCGCCTGATGGACGGCACGAACCATATCGTGAAGATGATTGTAAAGTATCAGTTGAACGGGCATTTGTGCCAAAACTTGCGAAACATTACGACTTCGATGGGCTTGGTGCTCATCCTCTGGTTCGGCGCGCGGGATATCCAGGCCGGAACGCTAACCGTGGGCGAGATCATCGCATTCGTTCTCTATTATATGCTGTTCATGCGCGCGGTTACGTCTCTCGTGGCGGTAATAACCGAGCAGCGGGTCGCCGCGTCGCAGGCGGAAGCGCTGTACGACTTCCTGCAGCAACAGCCGGAAGTCGTCGAGCCCGCGTCGCCGAAGCGCCTGCCTGCCGTAGAAGGAGCGATTGAATTCGACGAGGTCAGCTTCGGCTACGGTGAGCATCCCTCCATTCTGCAGCGATTCTCCCTGCATGTGCGGCCGGGCGAGCGGGTGGCCTTGGTCGGGACGAGCGGGGGCGGCAAGTCCACGGTGCTGAAGCTCGTCGGCCGGTTCTACGATCCGCGCGAGGGCGAGGTGCGGCTGGACGGCGTTCCTCTGCCGGAGCTCGGCTTCGACCAAGTGCGCAGCGCGATCGGCTTCGTGTTCCAGGATACATACTTGTTCGGCACGACGGTGAAGGAGAATATCCGCTTCGGCCGTCCGGATGCGACCGACGAGGACATCGTCGCCGCGGCCCAAGCCGCTTACGCGCACGACTTCATCCTGCAGTTCCCGGACGGCTATGAGACCCTGGTCGGCGAGCGCGGCATTAAGCTGTCGGGAGGACAGCGGCAGCGTATCGCCATCGCGCGGATGTTCTTGAACAACCCGTCGATCATCCTGCTCGATGAAGCGACATCCGCGCTCGATAACGTGAGCGAGAAGGAAGTGCAGCATGCGCTGGAGCGTCTGCTGGTAGGCCGCACGACACTGGCGGTGGCGCATCGGCTGTCGACGGTCAAGGACTATGACCGCTTGATCCTGATGGAAGACGGCCGTGCGGCCGAATCGGGCACTTACGAAGAGCTTATGGCGTTGCAGGGTGCTTTTTATCGGCTCGTCATGCAACGAACCCATGTGGAAGACGCGGCGCACGCGGCCGTGCGGACGGACGGCGGCGCAGCGGCGATTCGAACGGAGAGGGGGGCGGCGGTATGAAAAGCGTGCTGTGGCTGAAGCGATATGTGCTGCAATTTCGAGGTGGCTTCCTGATCGGGCTCTTCTTCCTCTTGTTATCGACCGTAGCCGGCATCGCCGTAACGGCGGTACAAAAAGTGGTGATCGACGATATTTTCCTGGACGGGCAGTATGAGCTGCTGCCCGGGACGCTCCTTTGGTTCGCGGCCGCTATCGTCTGCTCGGGCTTGTTCGGCGTCTTGTGGACGCATACCGGCCGGGTGAACGCGTACCGGATCTATGCGCAGATGACTGAAGATGCGATGCGCACCATCTACCGGACCCCTACGCAGGTGTATCACAATGAACGAATCGCCAAGTACGTGAGTTACTTCACGAACGACATCAATTGGACGATCGTGGCGTTCACCCAGTTCGTGCCGAACGGCATCGCGAACGTGGTATCGGCGATCATCCTGTGCGCCGTCATCGGGTGGAGCAGTCCGGTAATCCTGGTCAGCATTCTCGCTTTCAGTTTCCTGTATCTCGCCCTCGGGAGGAAGTTCGGGCAGCCGATCCGCCGGTTGTCGAAGGAGGTCCAGGATGCCCGGTCCGGCTTCCTCGTCCATATGGAGGAAGGGGTCTCGTCGACGCGGGAAGTGATCGCCTTCCACCGGGAGAAGTGGGAGCAGCGGAAGATGAACGATAACTTCGCTCTCCTGTATGCGAAGGTGCTCGAGGAAGCGAAGCTGGAGAACAAGAAGCTGTTCTGGAGCGATCCGCTGAAGTGGGGGGCGAGCCTGCTCGTGCTCGGGTACGGCGGGTACCTCGTGATGGACGGGGCGCTGTCGATCGGGATGTACGTCGTCATCTTCCAATTCACGTCCCAGCTCATGACCGCCATCCATGATATTTATGGCTTCGCGATGGAAGCCCAGAGCCGGCTCGCCATGGTCGACCGGATTCGCGCGCTGGTGGAGGGCCCGCAGATCGAGGATGGCGAGCGGGATATTCAGGGGCCGATCGCGAATCTCGAGCTGGACCAGGTGACGTTCCGCTACTCGGATCAGACCCGCAACGTGCTGGAGCAGCTGTCGCTTTCAATTCCGGTAGGCCGCAAGGTCGCATTCGTCGGGACGAGCGGCGGCGGGAAATCGACGATCGCCCAGCTTCTCGTGCGATTCTACGATCCGAGCAGCGGCAGCATCCTCGTGAACGGGATCCCGCTGACGGACATCCGGCGCGAGGCCTGGACGGATCGGCTGTCGGTCGTGTTCCAGGACCCTTATCTATTCCCGGACACGATTCGCAACAACGTGCTCATGGGGCGCTCCCATACTCAGGAAGAGGTGGTCGCAGCATGCAGGCAGGCGAACATTCACGACTACATCGTCTCGCTGGAGCGAGGCTACGACACGGAGCTGGGCGAGCGGGGCATCAACTTGTCCGGCGGCCAGAAGCAGCGGCTCGCGCTGGCGCGGGCGCTGCTGAAGCGCTCGGAGATCCTCATTCTCGACGAGTCGACGTCGTCGCTCGATCTCGAAACCGAGCGCCGGGTGCAGAAGATGATCGACGAGGCGCGGGAGGGGCTCACGACGATCATCATCGCCCACCGGCTCTCAACGATCCGCAACGCGGACTGGATCTACGTCATGGACCAAGGGCGCGTCGCCGAAGAGGGGACGCACGACACGTTGATGGCGGGCGACACGATTTACAAGAAGCTCGTATATGCGCAGATGGAAGAGGAAGCGGCGTCATAAATTTTCGGATCGTTCCGGATGTATTTTGAACCCTCCCGAACTATAATGAGGTAACGGAATTAGGAAATGGGGGATCGTTATGGCGCCGTCTATCGGGGTTACTTCTTCGATCAGGGAAGGCACGTTGTTAACTATGGGCATGGATAACGCCCATTCCGTCGTGAATGCGGGAGGTGTACCGCTCGTGCTGCCGAACATAGCAAACGAGAGCGTGCTGGATCAGCTCGCCGCCTCGCTCGACGGCCTGCTCGTGACGGGAGGGGGGGACGTCGATCCGACATGGTACGGCGAGGAGCCGCACCCGGCTCTAGGCGAAGTAAGCCCGGAGCGGGACCAGTTCGAGATCGCCCTGATACGCCGGTTTCTGCAGCGCAACAAACCGGTCTTCGGGATCTGCCGAGGATGCCAAGTACTGAACGTGGCAGCGGACGGGGATATGTACCAGGACATCTATGCCCAGTCCGGACGCCCTCTGCTGCAGCATTCGCAGAAGGCTCCTAGAGAACATGCGTCCCATTATATCGACATTGTAGAGCAATCGATGCTCCACAGCATCGTGCAGAACATCCGATTGAAGGTGAACAGCTTCCACCACCAGGCGATCCGCCGTGCCGGAGCCGGCTTCGCAATTACGGCCTATTCAAGCGACGGCATCGTAGAAGCGATCGAGAGCACGCAGCACCGGTTCGCCCTTGGGGTGCAGTGGCACCCGGAGAACATGACCCGCTCCGGCGATCCTGCGGCCAGGCTGCTGTTCGAAGCGTTCGTACACGCTTGCCGGGCGAGCAGACTGTGAGAGGAGCGGCTGTGCGGCTGTGGGGAGGTGTTGCGGATTCCGACTAATCCCCTCCGCCACCGCCGCCGCCGCCATCTCCACCGCCGCCGCTTCCGCCACTGTCTCCTCCGCCGCTCCAGCCCCCGCCATCGCTGCCCCCACTGTTGTAGCCCCCGTTGTCGCTGCCCGAGCGTCCGCCGTCTCCGTCATTGCTCCAGCCGCCCCGGTCACCGTTGCCGTCCCGGCAATTGAGATCCTGGCCGACATCTCTCCCCCCGTTATGCGGATAAGGCGTCATAGTCGGCGAGTGGAAGCCGGAATATCCGTCGTCCGCCCGGCCCCGATTCCGGGTATTCCTCCGGGGGCCGCCGTTGTCGGCTTGAGACATCTTGGAAACTACACTAACGACGATGATGATGAAAACGATGAACGCGAAAATCATAATTGGCATGGACATCCCTCCTGCTTGTAATAGTTGAATCATACCACACGATTGTTAATGCTGTGTAAAAAGTCAGAAAATTATAACAATTAATTACCGCCCTTCCGACCCGCTTCAATCTGTATAATGAGAATAACACGAAGTTATTCCTAGGAGGCGGGTCCTTATGCTTACGATGTACAATACGCGGCGTGATTTCGAACAGGCCGGCTGTCGTACGGCGGTACTGCCCATCGGTGCGCTGGAGCAGCACGGCAGCCACCTGCCGGTCGGGACGGATACGATTTTCGCGCAGGAGTTAGCCCGGCGGCTGGCGGACAAGCTCAATGCCTACTTGCTGCCGGCCCTCCCGATCTCTTCCTCGATCGAGCACCGGGACTCGCACGGAACCGTCTACATCCGGTCTACTACTTTAGCCTTATTCGTCCGGGATATCGCCGAGTCGCTCCGCTATGCCGGGTACCGGCAGCTCGTCGTCGTCAACTTCCATGGCGGCAATTGGAGCTTGAAGCCCGCCATCCGCCAGCTGAACAAAGACTTCGAGGCGCAGGGGACCGACATGAAGGTGGTCCTGATCTTCACCCCGGGGATACCCGACCCGAGGACGCCCACGATCCTCCAGCATACGCAGCACGACATTCACGCCGGGGAATTCGAGACGTCGCTCATGCTGTCCCATGCGCCCGAGCTGGTACGGGACATCCGCCCGCAGCGCGCGCCGACGACGGTGCCGCAAGACTATATGGACTACTTCGATACGTCCGAGCTGACGGAGGACGGCTATTGGGGCTTCCCGGAGGCGGCGACCGCCGAGAAGGGACGACTGCTGATGGACCTGCAGGTGGACATCGCGCTGAATTATTTGGAGAAGCTGGAGGTGTTCCGGCAGCAGGTGAAGGCGAAGCACGCAACCGAGTAGCGTAAGCTCGAGCAGCAACCGGCGCAGCAGGGATTCCTGCCCGAAGGTGGAATACGTAGATTACGAGCGCGAGCAAGGGGGTGGGGAAATGGCAACGCTGATGACCCGGTTTTACGATTTGAAGCTCCGCACGAAGTTCCTGCTTTCTTTTACCGTGATCGTGCTCCTGACGATCTTCATGATCAGCACGGTCAATTATTACGTGTCCATGAACGCGATCAAACGCAATACGGCTAATTTCTCCGAATACCTCATCGAACAGATCGGGATCAATCTCGAGAAGCGGACGAAGGACATCGAAGACCACGTCTTCCAGCAGTTCCGCAATTCCTCGCTCAGCGCCGCCCTTAGCATTTCCAACAATAGCTCTGCAACAGACTTATTCACGAAAGATCGCACGATCAGCGAATTTATGAACGAGCTGTTGTTCTCGAGGGACTACTATATGTCGGTTATGGTGATCGACAGCACCGGCAAGCGGTTCGGACTCGAACGCAGCGCCACTCAGAATTACAACAAGGATCTCGCCGACGCGAACATCGACCTGATCCAGGAGAAGCGGGGACGGGCTTCGTGGGTGCCGGGGAGCAGCAATGTGATTTTCATGGAAAAAGCCATTTATGATATCGCTTCCAACCGTTACGTAGGCATCATTATCGTAGGGGTGGACAGCAGTCTGATCAACGCGATCTACTCGAATGTGGACGAGCTGACCCAAGGCAACATCGTCATTCTGAACGAGGAGCTCACCCCGCTCTTGCTTAACAAATTGGAATCCGCCCCTTCGCGGTATTTCGTCGAGCACCGCATGTATGAGACGCAGCAGACGAATCAGGGGTTCCAGTACGGAGGGGAGGCCTACATCTCCACGATCATTACCACCCCGTACGACAAGTGGAAAATCATCCAGATCATCGCGGTGAACGAATTGAAGCGGGGCACGGAGGCGATCAAGCTCTGGACGGTCAGCACGATAGCGGTCGCTCTGCTCATCGCGTTCATCCTGGCGGTCATCATCTCCAAAAACATTACGGAAAACGTGCGGATGCTGCTGCAGAGCATGACGAACTTCTCCGTGGACTTCACCCACAAGCGGATCGTCGCCCGGAGCCGGGACGAGGTGGGACTGCTCGCGGAGAAGTTCAACTCCATGGCGGAGAAGATCGGCGAGCTGATCCACACGGTATACGAGGAGAAGCTGCTCAAGCAAAAGGCGGAATACCGCACGCTTCAGTTCGAATATAAAGCGCTTCAGGCGCAAATCAATCCCCATTTCCTCTACAACACGCTGGAGTCGATTCATAGTCTCGCCAAGCTGAGCGGCGACAAGCAAGTGAGCGACATGATCTACTTGCTCGGCAAGCTGCTCCGCGAGAGTATCGGCAAAAAGGGCGACATCATCCCGCTGCAGGACGAGGTCGACTACATTACGAGCTACCTGGCGATCCATAAAATCATTTATGGAGACAAAATCGAAGTGAATGTACATGTCGAGCCCAGCCTGATGTCGCTGCAAGTGCCCAAATTCATCCTGCAGCCGCTGGTGGAAAACTCCATCAAGCATGGCATCGAGGAGAAGCCGGGCAAAGGGATCGTCAGCATCGGCTGTTGGGTGAAGGACGAAGATCTGTACCTCGAAGTGTCCGACAACGGCGTCGGCATCGACGAGGAGACGAAGAGCCAATTGCTCAGCCCGTCGGAGGGCTCGCAGCTGAAGAGGAAGGACAAGCATACGAACGTAGGCATCATCAGCGTGCATAAACGGATTCAAATCTTGTACGGCGACCGCTACGGACTCAGCATCACGAGCGAGCTGCATCACGGCACGTCCATCCGGATTCGTCTGCCGATTTTGACCGAGGAGGCCTCCTAGTGAAGTACAAAGTGATGGTGATCGACGACAAGCCGCTTATCCGCCAAGCGATCGTGAAGACGATGGACTGGGAGGCGCTGGGCTGCGAGGTGGTGGGGCAGGCCGAAGACGGCTTGGAAGGCAAGCGGCTCTTGCTCGAGCTGAAGCCCGACATTCTCGTGACGGATATTAAGATGCCCGGACTGAGCGGGCTCGATCTGGCGCAGGTGATGATCGAAACGCTGCCGCAGGCGAAGACGATTTTGATTACGGGATACCAGGACTTCGAGTATGCGAAGCGGGCTGTACGTCTAGGCGTCTTCGATTTCATCGTGAAGCCGGTCAATAATGACGAGCTGAGCCAAGTAATCCGCAGTGCCGTAGCGGAGCTGGACAGCAAACGGACGGAGCAGGAAAATGCGGCCCGGATCGCGAGCGCGTTCGTCGAGCTTGAGCGGCAGCATTCGAGCGTGATTCCGTCACTGCGCAGCAAGCTAATCGGCGACATGATTCTCGGAACGTCGATGGAGTCGGAGACGCAGGAGTCGGGGCACCGTGTAGAAATATTGTTCAGCCGCTTCGCGCTGCTGCTCGTGCGGGCGAAGGAGCAGCCGAAGGGCGCCGCCGGCCTGACGCAGACGAAGCTAATGCCGCAGCTCCGGCTCCGTCTGTCGGAGCGGGCGCATCGGCTGACCGCCAAGCGGGACCTCGAGCTAATCGAGTCGCTGCGCCACGACGATCTCGTATTCGTCTGCCTGTTCCCCAAGGTGCTGCCGCCCCGGGAGATGCGCATGAAGCTGCAGAGCTTCTGCAAAGAGTTCATCGACGCCGCCGCTCTCCATGAGCAGGTCGCCTGCTGTGTGGCCGTGAGCTCCGTCTACCGGTCGCTGCGCGAGCTGCCGGAAGCGTACCGGGAAGCGTCGCAGCTCATGGACACGAGCTTTTTCCGCGCCGATGAGAGCGTGCTCTTCCCGGAGCAGGGCGCCCAGGCGAAGGAAACGGTCAAATTCTCGATCATTCAAGATCTCGAGCAATTCAACCAGATGCTGGAGCACAAGTCGGGCGAAGACATGATCGCCCATATGGAGCGGTTCCTGAACCAGATCTCGGTATACAGCGACGGGAACATTCTCGTAGTGAAGGGGCTGCTGTCCGAAGTATGCCTCGCGGCGGCGCGCTATTATTTCCGGGTGACCGGGGATGAGTTCGGTCTCGGCAAGAGCGTCGATCAAATGCTCGAGGAAGTGTACCGCTTGTCCAGTATGCGGGAAGCGTCGGCCTACCTCGCCGCCTTTATCGGGCATATCAAGAAGAAGCTCCAGGGCGAGGACAAGGAATACAGCCTGATTGTGAAAAAGGTCGTCGACTACATCAACAATCATTTTGCCGAGAACATCAATCTGACGTCGATCGCCGACCATTTCGGCTTGAGCCCCAGCTACTTGAGCCGGCTGCTCCGGACCGAGACCGGCATCAACTTCGTGGACCTCGTGTCCAAGGCGAGAATCGAAGCGGCGAAGCAGCTGCTTATGGATCCGAAGAACAAAGTGAACGAAGTCGGCGAACGGGTCGGATATAAGGAATACGCCTATTTTTACCAAGTGTTCAAGCGGATCGAAGGGCAGTCGCCGAAGGAATTCAAGAACCGAAGTAAAGAAACCTAGTGACGACTCCACACGGCTAAAGCTGTGGGCTTCTCGAATCATTGGGACTCGTAACCTCATCCCTCCGCGAAGGCTCCGCCCGAGCCTGACGATTATTGGTTCGGTTACGAGACTTGCTGCTTCGCGCGTCTCAGGATGTTGATCGCCGCATTCACGTCCCGGTCTAATGTTGTGCTGCAATGCGGGCAGTGATGTACTCGTTCGGCAAGCGTCTTCTTCACGATTTTGTTGCATACGGAGCAATGCTGCGATGTATGGCGCGGATCAACCCGCACAACCTGACGACCGGCGCTCTCAGCCTTGTACGTCACAAATTGTATGAGTGCATTCCATCCCGCATCCGCAATGCTTTTGGCAAGATGATGATTTCTCGCCATCCCTTGCACGTTCAGATCTTCGAAGGCGATGAGGTCGTACATGTTGACTAGCCTTCTGCTTATTTTGTGCGCGTAATCCTTGCGCTGATTGGCTACGTGCTCATGCTGCCGCGCCAGCACCATAACTGCTTTGCATCTGCGGTTTGAGCCGCGCTGTTTCCTGGATACATTCTTTTGTTGCCGTTTGAGTTTCGCCTCGCAGTTTCGTAGATACTTCGGCGCTGCAAAAACTTGTCCGTCCGAGGTTGCTGCCAATTGCCTGACGCCAAGATCCACACCCGCATGACGGTTTGTTTTGGGAAGCGGCTGCGCTTCGACTTCGCACGACAGGCAAGCGTAATAACGGCCGTTTTTTACCGTGATCGTGCAGGTTTTGATTGTCCCCTGCAGCTGCCGATGCAGCTTGATTCATACCTCTCCGATCTTGGATAGTTGAAGACGTGATCCCTCAAAAGTAAATCCGCTTTGCGGATAGGTAAATGAATCGTAGCGGCTAATCGACTTATAGCGTGGGAATCCCGCCTTTTCTCCGTTCTTGACACGTCGGAAGAAGGCTTGGTACGTCTTGTCGAGGCGTCTGGCGACGTCTTGCAATACTTGGGAATGGACTTCTTTCAAGGTAGGGATATGCTGTTTGCGTTCGCTAAACGTGTTCGCTTGCTGGCCATATGACAGTTTTTTACCTTCCGTTTTGTAGGCGAGGATACGTTCCTCCAACAAACGATTGTATAGCAAACGGCAGCGTTCCAGTGTAAAACCGATCTTTTCTTGCTGCTCTGTTGTAGGATACAATCGAAATTTATATGTTCGTAACATGGCTCCCCTCCTGTATCTAGTATAACACAGGAGGGGAACAAATGTTTGTTTTTTCCGATACTTGATGTGGCTTAGCCGCCCCCATCCGAAGTCCTTACATCCTAACGCCTAAAGGTATGGTTTTTACGGCCTGTTCTTATAAAAGCTCAAATCTGTCTCATTAGAACCCCTTCACTCGTCGTGTACAGTAGTAGGAAGGAGGAGAAAGATAGGAGGCTGTCCGACGTTGGAGCAAGAGCAGGCTGTACCGATCCTTGACCGTGGAAGATCCGGTACGGAGCGACCACTACGTGGGAGACGTTCGCCGTCTTCCCGCGCAGCCACGCGCACGCCTGGTCCGCGGCGCCGGCATTCGTGCTCGGCGATCAGCTGCTCGGCGTCCGCAAGCTGGCGGACGGCTGGGTGCGCGTCCGGATCAGCCCGCCGGAGACGGAGCTGCTCTGGGCCGAGGGCTCGATCCCGACACCGTATGGCCGGATCGCCGTCGCCTGATCCCGGGAGGAGGAGAAGCGGACGATGCGCGTCTCGCTGCCGGTCGGGATCGAGGCGGAGTTCGACCCGGTGCGGACCGCCGGCTGGGACGTGGATGTCGTGCGGGTGTGAGCGTGATGGTGATGGTGATAGTGATGGACGAAACGGGAGTGAACTGATGTTTACAAATTGTAAGGCAAACTAAACAAAAAAGATCGGGATTCGCCCTTACAAGCGCGAACGAGCCCTCCTCCCGATGTCAAGAAACCTAATAAAAGAGCAAGGAGTTCCCATATATTACGCCTCCGCCAGCCCTTACAATGAACACTGAAATCAAACCAAGCACGCCAAGGCGATAACCGACCATTGGGCTTTGGAGGGAAACCATCGATGAATGTGTTCAGGGCGCTGAAGGAGCATTACCGCAAGGAAAGAAAGCTGATCGTGCTGACCATCGCCTGCCTGCTGCTGAGCACGGCGCTAGGCCTCGTGTACCCCAATCTGCTCCGCTACTTGATCGACGACGTCATCATGCAGCGGCAATTCGACCAAGTGCCGATGCTGGCTTTGCTCGTGATCTCGGTTACCGCGGTCAAGGCGGCGTTCACGTTTGCCTACGGGCACTTCGGCGGGAGGGCGGGGAATCGGATCGCCTACAACCTGCGGAACGCGGCGTACCGGAAATTGCAGGCGCTTTCTTTCTCCTACTACGACAAGGCGAAGACGGGCGACCTGATGTCGCGGTTAACGGGCGACCTGGAGGCGGTCCGGCATTTCTTCGGCTACGAGCTGCCGCACATGTTCAACTTCTGCGCGAGCATCCTGTTCGGAGCCGCGGTCATGATGACGATCTCGTGGAAGCTGACGCTGATCGTGCTCGTCACGATGCCGCTGCTCGTCGTCCTCGCCGTCAAGTTCCAGACACGCGTCCAGCCCGCGCTGCGCTCCATTCGCCAGTCGATCAGCCAGCTGACGAGCGCGGCGCAGGAGAACATCTCCGGCGTGCGGACGGTGAAGTCGTTCTCCCGGGAGCCCTACGAGGTGGCGAAGTTCGGCAAGCACAGTGAAGGCTACAAAGAGATCAACATCTCGACCGCCACGATTCTCTCCAATTACATTCCGGCGATGGAATGGACGGTCAATCTGAGCTTAGTTATTCTAATGGGCGCGGGCGGCTACCTCGTCCTGCGGGACCAGCTGTCGCTAGGCGATCTGGTCGCTTTCTTCAGCCTGGTCGGCTACATCATCGGCCCGTTGTGGCATGTCGGCTACCATATCAATGTATATGCGCAGACGAAAGCGTCGGCGGAGCGGGTCGTCGAGGTGCTCCAGCATTTCGTGCAGATCAAGGACGCACCCGATGCGGGGCCGCTCCCGAATTCCGCCTCGGGCGGACACCATGTCGTCTTCGACAACGTCTCGTTCGCTTACGGGGAGAAGGCGCCGGCGCTAACGCAGATCGACATTGACGCACGACCGGGAGCGGTGATCGGCATCCTGGGCGGTACCGGCTCCGGCAAGTCGACGCTGATTCAACTGCTCATGCGTGCGTACAACGTAAGCGAGGGCAGGATCTCGCTCGACGGCCGCGATATCCGCGACGTGCGCCTCGAGGACTTGCGGAGCGGGATGGCGTTCGTCTTCCAGGAGACGTTCCTGTTCTCTTCGACGATCCGCAACAACATCGCGTACGGCCTGCTCGAAGCGAGCCAAGAGCAGATCGAGGAGGCGGCCAGGCTGGCCCAGGCTCATGACTTCATCATGGAGCTGCCGGAGGGCTACGACACGGTAGTCGGCGAGCGGGGCCTCGGCTTGTCCGGCGGGCAGAAGCAGCGGATCGCGATCGCCCGGGCGCTCATCAAGCGGCCGAAGCTGCTCGTGCTCGACGATGCGACGAGTGCGGTCGATATGGAGACGGAACTGCGCATCCAGCAGGGTATTCGCTCGCTCCAAGGCAGCACCGTTTTCATCATCGCCCACCGGATCTCCTCGCTGCAGCATGCCGATGAGATCATCGTATTGGAAGAAGGCCGTATTGTGGAGCGGGGCAGCCATAACGGTCTGCTCGCGGCGGGAGGCCGGTACGCACAGACGTACCGGATCCAGCACGAGGCAAGCCAGGATACGGGGATCGGGGCAGCTGGAATCGTGAAAGACGGAAGCATACCGGATGGAGGAACCATGCAGGCGTCGTACGGCTCGGGAGACTTCGACGGAGCCCGAAAGCCGGGTGCCGACGAGAGGAGGCTGGTGGTGTATGAGTAAGCCGGCACAAGGACATCGGTTCGTCTATGAAGACGACGAGCAGATGGAGAAGTCGTTCAACTGGGCGCAGCTGCGCCGCCTCGCCGGGTACTTGAAACCCTACAGCAGTCAGCTGCTGCCCGTCATCATCATCATGATGGTCGTCGGAGCGCTGACGAAGCTGGCAATCCCGTTCCTGATCAGCCTGGCGATCGACCGGGCGCTCTTGGACGGCAACGGGAGTCTGCTTGCGATCTATGTAGCGACGATGTTCGTCCTGTATGTGATCCAGTGGGCGGCGAACAGCTACCGCACCCGGTACACGAGCGTGATCGGTCAGAAAATCATCCACGATCTGCGATTCGATCTGTTCCGCCACCTCCAGCAGCTGTCGTTCCGCTTCTTCGACAAACGGCCGGCTGGCTCGGTGCTCGTCCGGGTGACGAACGACGTGCATTCCCTACAAGACCTGTTTACGAACGGCGCCGTCAACCTGATGATCGACTGCGTGCAGCTGATCGGCATCGTCGCCATTCTGCTCGTGTTGAACTTCAAGCTGGCGCTTGCCATTATCGTCACCGTCCCGCTAATGTTCGTCGTCTCGCAGGCGCTGCGCACGCGAATCCGCATCGCCTGGCAGGATGTGCGCACCCGCCAGTCGCGCATCAACGCCCATCTTAATGAGAGCATCCAAGGGATCCGGGTGACGCAAGCGTTCGGCCAAGAGTCGAACAACATCGGCTTCTTCGGCGACATGATCGAAAGCAACCGCAAGTCGTGGGACAAGGCGATCTCCCTGAATATGAGCTTCGGCCCGGTGATCGAGATGACGGCGGCGGTAGGCACGTTCATTCTTTTCTGGTACGGGTCGCGGCTCGTGGAGTCGAATGAAATTACGATCGGCCTGCTCGTCGCGTTCGCGAGCTATATCGGCAACTTCTGGGAGCCGATCAACCGGCTCGGAGCGATGTACCAACAGCTGCTCGTAGCGATGGCGTCGTCGGAGCGCATCTTCGAGTTCATGGACGAACAGCCGGTCGTGCAAGAGAAGCCGAACGCGCCGGCGCTTCCCCCGATCCTAGGGAATATCCGGCTCGATCGGATCGAGTTCGAATACGAGGAAGGCCGTCCCGCTTTGCGCGGCGTCAGTCTGGAGGTGCGGGAAGGGCAGTCGATCGCACTAGTGGGCCATACCGGCTCAGGCAAGAGCACGATCGTCAACCTGCTGTGCCGGTTTTACGATCCCGTCGAAGGGCGGGTGCTCATCGATGGGCACGATATCCGCGACGTCACGCTCCATAGCTTGCGCTCGCAGATCGGCATCGTCATGCAGGACACGTTCATCTTCTCCGGTACGATCCTGGACAACATCCGCTTCGGCCGGCTGGAGGCGACGGATCAGGAGGTCGAGGCGGCGGCCCGCGCGGTGCACGCGCACGACTTCATCACGAAGCTGCCGCTCGGCTACCATACCGAGGTCGAGGAGCGGGGCTCGATGCTGTCGATGGGCCAGCGCCAGCTGCTCTCGTTCGCCCGGGCGCTTCTGGCCAATCCGCGCATCCTCATCCTCGATGAGGCGACGGCGAGCATCGATACGGAGACGGAAGTGAAAATCCAGGAAGCGCTCAAGACGCTGCTCGCCGGACGCAATTCGTTCATTATCGCTCACCGGCTCAGCACGATCCGCAGCGCGGACCGGATCGTCGTGCTCGATCACGGCGTCATCCGGGAGCAGGGCACGCACGAGGAGCTGCTGAAGCAACGAGGCGCGTATCATGCGCTTATCGAAGCACAAGTCAGGGGGAATCACGCATGAGCGGGCTGATGCTGAATGAGGACTGCAACCACTTTTTCGTGAACCGCCGGAATAAAGCGCTGGGCATTCGCGAGGTGGACACCTGGGCGGATCAGTACGCCGGAACGCAGGTCGATGAGCTCATCCTGAACGTCAATGCCATGCGCACATCGTACGCGAGCCGGGTGTGGGAGCCGTGGTGGCACGGCTACGATCCGGAAGGCGGCGATGAGCAGCCGTTCCTGGCGGACGTGACGCCAGCGGCCCGGAAGACGACACGCGAGTGGATTCATACGGCATGGCAGCTGCATCGCGACGGCATCGACATCTATGAGCGGTGGATTGCCCGCTGCCGGGTGAACGGCATGAAGGCACGGCTGTCGATGCGCATGAACGATGTGCACAGTGTTGACGAAGAGCGGCACCCGATGCACAGCAGCTTCTGGCGTGACAAGCCGGAGCTGCGGCGGGTGCCCTACAAGTTCACGAGCTGGACGGATAAGGCGCTCGATTACGGGCAGCAGGAAGTGAGAGAGTATGCGTTCGCGCTTATCCAGGAGATGATGGAGCGATATGATGCCGACGGCCTGGAGCTCGACTGGATGCGTTTCGGCTACCATTTCAAGCCGGGATACGAGGAGGAGGGTGCCGCTATCCTCACCGCCTTCACGGCCGACGTCCGGGCGCTGCTGGACAAATGGGAGACGAAGCGCGGACACCGCATCTCCCTGTCGGCCCGGGTCCCGTCCCGCCCTCAGACCGCGCTCCATCTTGGCATGGATGCGGTCCAATGGGCGCGACGAGGCTTGGTCGACACGATCGTCGTAACTCCATTCTGGGCGACGATCGAGACGGATATGCCGATTGAGCTGTGGAAGCGGCTGCTGGAAGGGACGGGCGTCCGGCTGGCGGCAGGCCTGGAAGTGCTGATCCGGGCGTATCCCGCTTCGGCGCTCCGGCAGACGAATTCGCTCGAGACGGTGCGGGGAGCGGCGACATCGCTGTTAGCGAGAGGCGCCGACGGGATTTATCTGTTCAATTACATGGATTCCGATACGACGATCGAGGACATCCACGACTACCCGCAGCTCATTCGCGAAGTCGGCCATCCGGAGACGCTCGCCGGCAAGCCGCGACGCCATGTCGTCACGTATGCCGATACGTGGGCGGCGGGTGAGCGAGCCGCCTATGCGCTGCCTATCGCTTGCGCCGCAGGCGCTCATGCCGCGCTTCGCATCCACATCGGGCCGATGCCCGCCGATAGCGAGTATGCCGAAGTGCGGCTCGGTGTCGGCATGGACGACACGCTCGAACCTACAGGCTTGCGGTTGCTGCTGAACGGAGCCGATTGCGATTTCATCGGTCGGATCACTCTGCCCAAACCGATTCCGGAAGGACCGGTTTATGCCTTCGAGGTCCCGGCTGGAGCCGTACGCGACGGGTATAACGCCATCGATCTGCTGCCGGCAGACGAGTTTACGGTGCTCTGGGCGGAAATGGCGATCCTGCCGGTCCGCGGCCGGGCGATGAATGACGTATAGGGAGGGGAACTACACATGAGCAGAGCTGCCTATTTGGCCTATATCGAGAAAGCGGTGGCGAACGGCCGGGAGACGTTCGGCGAGCATATGAGCAACTGGAAGCAAGCGTACAAGCCGGATCAATTCCTTGGCATGTACACGGCCCCGGGCATTATTCCCGTTCAGGTGCAGCTGGAGGGCTTCATGTACAGCATCACCGGCAACCTGGATTATGCGGAGCACGCCAAACGGCTGCTGCTGGAAGCGGATACGTATACGTCGATCGTGCCGGAGGAGCATCGGCGCCGCCACCCGGAATATGCCAAGGGCGTGCCGGTCGTGGAAGCGATGTTCCAGGCGCCACATTTCCTGTACGGGTACTTGCACATCAAGGACAGCGGCGTCGTGACGCCGGAAGAGAGGGCCCGTATCGAGCAGTCGATCCGGTGCAGCGTAGACTCCTTGTTCCACTACCCGGAATGGGGGGCGCATAACCGGTCCATGCTGCGGGTGTGGACGCTGTCCCTTGCGATCGAGGCGCTGGGCGATACGGAGGAGACGCGGACTTGGGACAAAATGCGGCGTTATCTGGCCGAGGAGTCGATCGGCAAATGGTCGATTGAGGACGCGCAGCTCTACCTCATCCTGTGGCTCGTGGCTTGTCAAGAGTATGCGCTCTACTCCGGCCAGGAATTGACGTACTTCCGGCTGCCGCAGACGAAGTATTATTACGACTATCTGCTGCGCATCGTGACGCCGCAAGGATTCGTTCCCGATTACGGCGATTCCCATTACGGTTCGAACTGGTACTTGTGGGCGGCCTGCCTGGAGAAGGGTGCAGCCGTCTATCGCGACGGGCATATGAAGTATGCCGCGCAGAAGGTGTTCGAGCACGGGATGGCGCTAACCGGCGATACGGTCTCGATCGGTCTGGCGGCCTACTTGACATATGCGTACATGTGGGCGAACGACGAGGTGCAGCCGGTCCGGCCGGACTGGGGCACCGAGGAGCTGCTGGAGGACGTGGTCGGCAAAAAAATCATTTTCCGCGACGGCTGGAACGAAGAGGACGCCTACATGTTGCTGAGCTACCGAGATGAAGGCCAGTACGCGTTCACGCCCCGCCATTACTTGCGCAATACGATCTCCGTCAAGGCGGAGAAGGCGCACCACGGCCACAGCGACGAGAATGCGGTCAGCTGCCTCGTGAAGGACGGGAACATCCTGCTCCATGACGGTGGGTATCGCGAGCAGCTGCCGAACGGCAAATACCGCAACGACATTTACCACAATCGGCTCGTGTTCCGAACAGGCGCGATCCCGGACGGCAGCAGCGTCTACGACTTCCTGCACGACCAGGGCCACTACAAGCAGGCGATCACCGAGAAAATCCACATGCAGACGTTCGCACGCCTGGAGTACAGCCGGACGCGCATGTACGATATGGCGACGAAGACAACGTGGGATCGTAACATCACTTATATCAAGGAAGATGGCGTCTTCATTATCGTCGACTGGACGAAGGCGGATGCGGACCTGACGGTGACGACGGCCAATCTGTGGCACACCGGGTCGGCCGAGGAGCTTGGGGAGCGCAGCTTCGACACGTTCGTCCGGCACGTCCACCGCGGCCCCGGAGACCAAAATCCGTACCTGAACCGCAGCGAATGGGCGCTCGCCATCGAGTTCCCCGGCAGCGGCCGCTTGATCGGCCGGGAGCCGATCAAGCGTGCTTACGGCGAAGCGGTCATGCTGTACGAGACCGAATCGGCGTCGCTGCGGCAGGGGGAGATGCGCGCCTACGTCACCGTCCTGACGCCTCACCGCCGATCGGTCCCGGCGCCCGAGGTGACCGGCCGCGTTGCGGTGGAGCGGCTATCGGACCGCGCCGACATGATCTCGCTCACGTATCGCGGAAGCTCCGCGATCCATCTGGCTTACAAGCTGGACCTGGAGCATGGCTTGCTTGACCCTGCAGCTTATCCCCGCTACACATGGGTAGACAGCAAGGTCGAGTACGGCCGCGTAACGACCGATGCGGACTTCGCTTACGTCATCGAGGATTCGGCCGAGCTCCAATACGGATTTTTGAACGGGTTCCGTCTCGAATTCGACGGGGAGGTGCTGTTCGAGACGCCGAAGCTGAGCTCGTATCAATTCGAGACGCAGCAGTGGCGGATTGTCGATCACAAGTGGAGAGCATGGGACGGTGCGAAGTCGCTCCCGCGCTAAGCGGGTCGAATGTAATAGGAAGGAGGGTTCCCATGAGCGAGGACACGCGGGATATACGCATGAGCAAGGAGGACATCTGCGCCCACCTGGGCGACGAGTACGACCGGTACATGGGGGCAATCGTCCCTCCGATCTTCCAGAATTCGCTGTTCACCCGGAAGACGATCAATCACGGTTATTCGTATACCCGGGTGACGAACCCGACGATCGAGATCGCCGAGCGGAAGATCGCCGCGCTCGAGGAAGGAGAGGCGGCGCGCTGCTTCTCCTCCGGCATGGCCGCGATCAGCGCGGCGATCACGCACTATTTGAAGAAAGATTGCCACGTCATCTGTCCCCGCGCCGTATATGTGCCGACCAAAGCGTTCCTCTCCTCTTACATGGAGAAATTCGGCGTCGAAGTCACGTTGGTTGCCGGGGACAGCGTCGAAGAGATCGAGCAGGCGATCCGGCCGAGTACAACGCTTATTTATTTGGAGAGCCCGCTCTCCAACGTCTTCACGCTGCAGGATCTCGGGACCATCGCGGCTTTGGCTAAGTCCTACGGAATCGCGACCATCGTGGACAACACGTGGGCGACGCCCCTGTTCCAAAATCCGCTGAAGCACGGCATCGATCTTGTCGTGCATTCCGCATCCAAATATTTGGGCGGGCACAGCGACATTCTGGGCGGTGTCATCGTAGGCAACCGGGATGTGCTAGATTCGATTATGAACAACGAGCGCAGCCTGTTCGGCGCCGTGATGGACCCGCATCAGGCATGGCTGCTCATCCGTAGCCTGCGGACGCTGCCGGTCCGCATGAAGCAGCATGAGGCGAACGCGATGCAGGTGGCGGCCTTCCTGGAAGCGCATCCGCGCGTCGCCGCCGTCCATTACCCGGGGCTGCCTAGCCACCCGCAATACGAGCTGGGCCGCAAGCTGATGTCCGGCTATTCGGGCCTGCTCAGCTTCATTCCGAAGGGGGACCGGCAGCAGATTCAGTCGATGATGAAAAGCTTGCGGTTTTTCGAGGAGGGGCCGAGCTGGGGAGGGTTCGAAAGTTTGATCAATTCCCCCGGCTTGTGGGTCAATGAAGAGACGTCCCGGGAATCGGGCATTCCGATCGGCCTGCTGCGCATTTCGGTCGGCCTCGAGCATGCGGATACGATCATCGGCGATCTGGACCGCGCGCTGAACGAAATGTAAAGGAGGCGACGCGTACGTAGTATGTTGATCGGACCGCACATTCACAAGCACCGCGATGCGATCGCCGCCGGAATCTCCGAGCTGGTGCGCATTCGCAGCGTCCAGGAGCCGCCCGAGCCGGGCCGGCCCTTCGGTGCGGGCGTGGATCGGGCGCTCCAGCATATGCTGGCTCTGGCGGCATCGTTGGGCTTCGAAGTGAAGGATGTGGACGGCTATGCCGGCCACGCCGAATACGGCACCGGCGAGGAGCTGGTCGCCGTGCTCGTCCACCTGGATACGGTGCACGAGGGAGACGGCTGGACGTACCCGCCCTTCGGTGGCGTGCTGGAGGACGGACGCATTATCGGCCGTGGGGCGTCGGACAACAAAGGCCCGGCCGTCGTCGCACTCTACGCGCTGCTGACGTTGAAGGAACTAGGGATCACGGGCCGTCGTCGGCTGAGGCTCATCTTCGGCACGAACGAGGAGAGCGGCATGAACGACCTCGACTACTATTTCGAGCGAGAGCCGTTGCCGAGTCTCGCCTTCGTCCCGGATGCCGGCTATCCGATCTTCAACGTGGAGATGGGCAATATGAACGTGCTGCTCGTGGAGGAGCAGGCCCCGGCCGATACTTGGTCGTCGTGTGGGCCCAGTCGACTCCCGGTCATCACCCTTCAGGGCGGCAACACGAGAACGTTGGTGCCGGAGACATGCACGGCGATCGTCTCGCTGGAGCATCTCGACGCGGAGCAGGCCGAACGGCTGCAGCGGGAAGTTGAGGCTCACGCCAACCTCGGTGCGGTGAGCCTGTCCGGCCCGGAGGGAGCGCTTATGCTCACGGCCGGAAACGAACCGGTTGAAGGCAGCCCCACCGGCTCCCGGAATGCGGTCGCCAACATGGTCGCTTTCCTGCGGGGACTGGCCTATGCCACCGGTATCGACCGGTTGCTCGCGTTCCTGCACGAGCGGATTGGCGCGGAGACCGATGGCGCCTCTCTCGGCATCGCATGCCGCGACGAGGTGTCGGGCGGGCTGATCGTCTTCCTGCGCACGATCACGGCCGATGGCAGCAACCGCGCCGAAGCGCTGTGCAACGTCCGATATCCGGTGAGCCACGACGGCGACGGCATCTTCGCCTCCATCGCCCGGCAGGCGGCCGGCTACGGCCTCCGAGCGGAGAGAACCCGGCATCTGCTGCCGGTTCACGTCCCGGAGGACCATCCGGTCATCGCCCGGCTCAGCCGCGCCTACGAGGCCGTCACCGGCGAGCCGGCGACCCTGCTGCGTATGGGCGCCGGTACGTACGCGCGCAAGCTGCAGGGTCGCGGCGTCGCCTTCGGGGCGGGATTGCCGGGCGGCGTGAACACGAACGTGCACCAGGCCGACGAGTTCGTCCGCCTCGACGACATGATGCGCCATGGAGAGATTTGCTTGCAGGCGATGTACGAATTGATGAAGGATTAATGATGAATCGGGGAGGGATCGACCATGAACGAGTCGCATGAACCGAAACCGCGGCATCCACAACAATCGCAGCATCCGCAACAATCGCAGCCGAGCCCGCAGCCGCAGAAGCCGCTCGGCCGAAAGGAGCTGCGCCGCATCCCGCAGGCCGCCAGCCTGCGCCGCCCGGTGGCGTTCGAACGCCACCTGATCGGCACGGCCGGGGCCTGGATCGCCCGGCTCCGCCACGCCGAGGCCAAGTACATGGCCGCCCGCCATCTCTGGGAGTGGACGACGCATGTGGATCACTTGCGTCGCCGACTCGGCGAGATGCCGGGCGGCAAGCCGGACGCGGCGCTCGAGCCCCAACTCGCCGCCGTGCTGGAGGAGGCGCTATTCGCGGACGACGAAGCTCCGTTCGGGACGGCGCTGTACACGGTGCTGCTGCCGGCTCTCCGGGACGCCTATGCGACGTACCGCGACCGGACGAACGAGCTGCCCGACCGGCCGACCGTGCATATCCTGGACGACGTGATCGACACGCTCACCATGCAGATTGGGGAGGGCAGCGCGTTCCTGCAGCGCGTCTATTCCACTACCGCCGCGGGCGCCGGCGGCAGCAGTGAAGCGTGGGCCCGCCACATCGCCACACTGCTGGAAGCGGCGGACGGCCTCTACGGCGACGCGGACGAGGCGGCCGTTAACGCCTTGCGGCGGTTCGCGGGCCGCGAGTACCGCTCGCCGGACGTGATGCACCGGACGCTCGGCTCGCATTACTCCTACGAGCATCCGATCGAAGGGTACTTGTGGTCGCACAACCTGAAGGGCGACCCTAGCGTGGAGCGGGCCGCTTTGGCCGTCTGGCTCTACAACGAGCTGGACGCCGCCGAATACATCTCGCCGATCCTATACGAGGTGAAGGGCATGCCCTGGGAGTTCTACTATGACGTCGCCCGCCATACATGGGACGAAGCCCGGCACTCCGAGTTCGGCTTCCGGCTCATGCAGGCGCTCGGTCTGAAGCCCGAGCAGTTCGAGGTGTGGGTGGCCACGTACATGAGCTCCATTCAGATGGCGCCATACGAGCGGTATGCCGCCGTGACGTGCTGGTATGAGCCGGGCAGCTTCCAGGTGAAGCCGGACTATCTGGAGCGGCTCGCCCGCGAGGTTGGGGGCGAAGACCTGGCCGTCGAGATGCTGCGCTTCGATCTCGCCGACGAGACGCTGCATGTGAGCTTCGGCCACAAGTGGGTGGAGAAGCTCATGCGCCACTACGGCGACGACCGGACGCAGGAGGAGTTCGTCCTTTATGTGAAGGAGAAGGGCACCCGCCTGCGCGAGGAGCAGGGCCGTACTTTCATCCGGACGATGCCCGCCGAGGAGCGGGAGACGCTGGAGTCGATCCGCCGGCACATGGAGCGCTGGACGCAGGCGAACGGGACGAAGACGATCGCCGCCCGCAAGTAAAGAAAACTAATAAAATGTAAAATTCATTACATTTTATAAGCCGATCCGGCGCGGTATACTTAGAATCAGAAAGCGCTTACACCACGAAGCGTAAACGAGAGAGAGGAGCGAGGGTATGGAGGCACGTTCGCACAATCTATCGCCGGGCGTAACGGTCGCGGCTGAACCAAAGAAGCGAAGCGCGTTTACGAAGGAACTGTTCAAAAACTACGATTTGTACATTTTGCTCATCCCCGGGATTCTCTTCTTCTTCATTTTTTGCTACATTCCGATGTTCGGCCTCATCGTGGCGTTCAAAGACTACAACATTTTCAAAGGCGTGTTCGCTTCCGATTGGGTCGGGCTGCAGCACTTCCGGGATATGCTGCAGGTTCCCGACTTTTACAAGGTCGTCCGCAATACACTGCTTCTCAATGTGCTGGGACTGATCGTCGGCTTCCCGGCCCCGATCATCCTGGCGCTGCTGCTGAACGAAGTGCGGGCCAAATATTTCAAACGAATCACCCAGTCGCTCCTGTACTTGCCGCACTTCATGTCCTGGATTATCATGGGCGGCATCATCTACAACCTGCTGTCGCCGAAATACGGGATCGTGAACGCGACGATGCGCTTTTTCGGGATGGAAGAGATTTACTTCATGATCGAGGAAGTTTGGTGGGTTATCGTCTATACGTTGTCCGGCGTGTGGGCGGGAGCAGGGTGGGGTACGATCATTTACTTGGCGGCGATGACGACGATCGATCCGTCCTTGTACGAAGCCGCGGTTATGGACGGCGCCGGGCGGTGGCGCAAAATCATCCACATTACGATTCCGGGCATTATGCCTACGGTCGTCATCCTTCTGATTCTGAACATCGGCCACATGGTCTCCATCGGCGTCGAGCATCCGTTCGCGCTCCAGAATCCAGTCGTCATGAACATCTCCGACGTCATCAGCACCTACGTCTATTCCGCCGGGATTAAGCAAGGCCTGTTCGGCCTGACGACAGCGATCGGAATGTCGCAGTCCGTGATCAATCTGGTGCTCGTACTCGGTGCGAACTATTTTGCGAAGCGTCTCGGGAACGAGGGGCTCTGGTAATAATCGGAGAAAGGAGCGTCATCAATGGCAACCAACGTGCAGCAACAACGCATCAAGCGTAAGCCCTTCGGCCGGTATACCGGCTGGGACGTCAGCTTCAATATCGTGAACTACACCTTGCTCATCCTGTTCACGTTCATCTGCATCTTCCCGTTCCTCAACACGCTGGCGAACGCCTTCAGCAGCAACCACGCGATCCAGACGGGGAAGGTCGTGCTGTGGCCGGTCGATTGGCAGTTCGACGCGATGCGGTCCGTCTTGACCGATGCGAACATTATCCGCTCGCTCTGGATTACCGTCTATGTTACGGTAGTGGGAACCGCATTGAACATGCTGTTTACGATTACGACCGCTTACCCGTTGTCGCGCAGAGATTTGAAGGGCCGTAAGTATTTTATGAACTATATGATCGTAACGATGGTGTTTGGCGGCGGGCTGATACCTTGGTATTTGGTCATCAAATCGATCGGTTTGCTGAACTCCCTGTGGGCGCTCATCATTCCGGGTTTGATCAGCTCCTTTAATGTCATTATTATGAAAACCTTTTTCCAGAACATCCCGGAAGAGCTTCGAGAAGCAGCCGTCATGGACGGGTGCGGCAATTTGCGGTACTTGATTCAAGTGATCCTGCCTTTGTCCGGCGCCGTGATGGCGACGATCAGCTTGTTTTACGCAGTAAACCACTGGAACAGCTATTTCAACGCGGTGCTGCTGATCGACGATTCCACCTTATACACGCTGCAGGTGAAGCTGCGCAACATTTTGCTGCTCTCGCAGATGGATACATCCTTGGAGACGCAGCAGACGCAGAACAATCTCCACGTTATTGCCGAGTCGCTGAAGGCGGCGACGATCGTGTTCGCGACCGTGCCGATTCTGATCGTGTACCCGTTCCTGCAAAAATATTTCGTCAAAGGCTCGTTTCTCGGTTCTGTTAAAGGGTAGAGCAAAAAACCTAATAAATTGACAAGAATACCGAATGGAATCCACGCATGTAAGCGATTATATTAACAATGAAAACGCTTCATCACCATAATTTCCCGGATTGGGATGGGTGCGAGCCCATCGGAGGAGAGAGAGATCGATTCTGAAATCATGTTGGGGAGGAAACGCGGTATGGTCTATGGGTTGAGAAAAGGGGTAGTCGGAAGCTTGGCGGTGGCGCTCACGCTATCGGGTATTTTGGCAGCTTGCTCCAAAACAGACAACAACAGCACCGCCACATCTTCACCGGGTACCAGCACGTCGCCGTCGGCGAGCAAAGAACCGGAGAAGCCGGTCAAGATCCGCGTCACGCTGTGGGATCGGGCCAATGCGCCGGAAGGGCAGAACCTGGGCAACAACGATCTGATCAAGTGGGTCATCGACGAGACGAAGAAGATCGGCCTCGACGTCGAGTTCGTCTCCCTGCCGAGAGCGCAGGAGTCGGAGAAGCTGAACGTGTGGATGGCTTCCGGCGAAGCGCCTGACGTCATCATCACGTATTCGATCGACACGATCTTCAAGTTCGCCGAGCAGGGCGGGCTGTGGGAGCTCGACTCGTACCTCGCCAAGTATCCGGATCTCATCAAGAACAACAAGAAGGCGCTTGACCAGGCCGGGATGTACAAAGGCAAACGGTATGCGATTCCGGCGATCCGGGCGAACACCTATGCCGGCGCTCATATGAAAATCCGCAAGGATTGGGTCGACAAGCTCGGCATGAAGCTGCCGACAACGACCGAAGAGCTGTATCAAGTGTTGAAGGCGTTCAAGGAGAAGGACCCGGGCGGGGTAGGCAAAGACAAGGTCGTCCCATTCGCGATGCCGGCGATCAATCAGGGCGCCAAGGGCTTCTTCTTCGGCCCGATGTTCGGCTTCGGCGTGAACAACGACGGTCCGGGCAACCAGTTCTACGCTCCGAACGGCAACTACAAGGACGGCGTCTTCACCTCCGGGATCGCCACGCCGGAAGGCAAGAATTTCCTGGGTTGGATGAATAAGCTGTACAAGGAAGGGTTGATCTCCAAGGAGTTCGTCACCGACATCAACTCGCAGCAATATATCCAGCAAATCAACAGCGGGGTTGCAGGCTTCACGGATTCCAACACTTCCGCGGTGCAGTTGAACATAGACACGCGCAAATCGGTGCCTACGGCCGAATGGGTCACCCTGGATCCGCTCAAGCGGCCGGACGGGACGCAGCGTCAACCGATCGCAGCCGACTATGGGATGTTCATCGCGGTGCCGAAATCGAGCAAAAATCCGGAAGCGGTCGTGAAGTATCTCGACTGGATGGTGAAGCCGAAAAACTTGGCTACTGTGCAAAGCGGCATTGAGGGCGTCCACTGGAAGGACGACGGCGGCTTGCGTATCGGTATGGATCCCGAGGCGAGCAAGAAAACGCTGTGGGTGTCCAGTGCCGGAGACTTGGCGCTCATCCAGCAAGGGGTACCGCCGTATACGAAGGAGCAGCTGCTGAAGCTCGTCGCGAACAGCCCGGATTTCCCGACGCCGGAGAAGAAGGAAGAGTATGCGAACTCGACGCTTAAGATGTACGAAGTGTTCCAGAAATTCGGCAAGCCGGAGGTGTTGATCGACGCTCCCCGCCCAGTCGCGCAAAAGAGCGTGGCAGCGATCGAGAAATCGCTGTACGAAGGCGTGTCGAAGGCGATCATCGCACCTGAATTCGACAAGGCGTATGCCGAGATGATCTCCGGCTGGGAGAAGGCCGGCGGTCGCGAGTACGACAAGGAAATCACCGATGCCTTGAAAGCGATGAAGAAGTAGGATAAGAATAGAGCGGGAGACGAAGATCGCCCAGCAGTTGCCGACGCGGCAGCTTGCTGGGCGATTTTTTTATAACTGCTGCCCTTCTGTAGCTGCCGGTCTGCAAGCCATAGTCTTGACTCGACTTCGTAAAGAGAAATTTACAAACCAAACCATACCATTTCCGCGTAGAATCCGACACTCCGAGTAAATTGCAAACAAAATTTTCGTTAATAATTAACCCGGCTGTACTATTAAGGCAAAGCAGCTTTACTAAACGGCTCACACTGGCCAAAACGACCAATAACGTGTTAGGCGACTATGCTTATTTGTAAACTTCGCCTAACAAGAGGATACGTAAGCAAGTCGCTTCTGCCCAGACGTCGCCGCCCAGGGGGATGGTTTCGTATGTTTACCATGGTACCTTTGCCCCTAAAATTGCGCCGACTCGGACTTCGGACCGTTGTAAGCCGAAGTTTACAAATTAGACGGGTATCCTTACTATTTATGCGACTTTTTGGCGATTTTCGCCAGTTTGTAAGGCTACCTTTCGTTAATAATAAACCCGGCCTTCCTATTAACATAACTTTGCCTTACTAACGGACGGTGTTGCGGTAGCGTCGCGCCAAAATTGTAAATTTAGACATACAATAAGTAAACTTCGCCTAACAAGAGGACACGTAAACAGGTGGCCTCTGCCCAGACGTCCCCCACGGATGGTTCCGTATGTTTACCGGGGGCGCATCTGCCTCGAAAATGTTTGCCGACTCGGACTTCGAACCGTTGTAAGCCAAAGCTTACAAATTAGACGGGTATCCTTACTATTTTCGCGACTTTTTGGCGATTTTCACCAGTTTGTAAGGCTATCTTTCGTTAATAATAAACCCGGCCGTTACTACTTAGGTTCCCTTTTCAAACTCCATAATATTGGTTAATAATTCCTAACCAAACCATGGAGCGATGGGG